>NZ_JAQUOY010000003.1 GCF_028716865.1 Candidatus Methylomirabilis sp.
TTTCGGGGGCTGCGCCGGTGGTATGGCTGACCAGGGGCCCCGCCGGCGCGGGCGCCCCGATATCGCGCCCGCGCGACGGTGGGGACGGCAGGGCGGATGTGTTACCCATGTTTGACAGGACTACAAATCCTCTGGCCTCGTGTAGGCCAGAGGATACGAAGACGGGATTTCTGATGAGACCTGAGACCCGCGCCGCGGGCTGTCTAGTGCTTTCAGCCTGACCCTCGTTTGCGGAAGACGATCAGGTATGCGAGAATTCCAACGAGCACAATTCCGCCTAGCTGCCACAGCAGATTTTGCATGCTCACCTCCTAGGCCGTAGCCTTGATAGTGTAGTTCAGCATCCCACCGGCCAGGACGATATCTACCTCCCGAGCGGTAAGATCATGCCTGACCACGAACTCCGTCTCTTTGGTGACATTGCTTACGACAACCTGCTGTCCCCCTCGGATCTGCTCGGCTACGCGCTCAATTCGCAGGTGATCCCCCTGGTCGATACCATCATAATCCCGCTCATTCGCAAAGATCAACGGCAGGATCCCAAAGTTGATCAGGTTGGCGCGGTGGATGCGGGCGAACGAGGTGACGATGGCCCCTTTCAGGCCCAAGTACATCGGCGCCAGTGCCGCGTGTTCTCTGCTCGAGCCCTGGCCATAGTTGCTGCCCCCGACCACGAAGCCGCCGCCCTTCTCCTTTGCGCGCCTGGCGAACTCCGGATCGACCCGGCTGAAGGCATACTCCGAGATGGCCGGGATATTGCTGCGGAGCGGCAGGATCTTGGAGCCCGCCGGGAGGATATGGTCGGTGGTGATGTTGTCGCCCATCTTCAGGAGGAGTTCGCCCTCGATGGTGGAGGGGAGCTCGCCTCGGATCGGGACCGGCTTGATGTTGGGACCGCGCGTCACCTCGACCTGTTCCGGATGCGGCGATGGCGGGACGATCAGGTTGTCGTCAAGGACGAACCGCTCCGGCGGGAGAACCGACACCGGTTGGCTGACGCGCCTAGGGTGGACGATTTCGCCGGCCAGAGCAGAGGCCGCGCAGACCTCCGGGCTCGCCAGGTAGACCTTGTCGTTGGGCGCGCCGCTCCGTCCCTCGAAGTTGCGATTGAAGCTTCGGAGTGAGGCAGTGCCGCTGGCAGGGGCCTGACCCATGCCGATGCACGGGCCGCAGGCCGCCTCTAGAATCCGCCCCCCGGACGCGATCAGGTCGGTGAGCGCCCCGTTGGCGGCGATCATGGTGTAGACCTGCTTAGAACCTGGTGTGACCGTGAAGCTGATGTTTGGGTGAACCGTCTTCCCTTTCAGCATCATCGCGACCGTCATCAGATCTCGGAAAGATGAGTTGGTGCAGCTTCCGACGCAGACCTGCGAGATCTTGGTCCCCTCAACCTCAGAGACCGGGCAGACGTTGTCCGGGCTCGATGGCCGGGCCACCATCGGCTCGAGTCGGTCCAGATCGATCTCGATCACCTCGTCGTAGGTGGCATTGGGATCGGGCGCCAGGGGGACCCAACTGCCTTCCCGTCCCTGCGCCGCGAGATAACGATGGGTCTGCTCATCGCTGGGGAAGATGGAGGTGGTCGCGCCAAGCTCAGCGCCCATGTTCGTGATCGTAGCCCGCTCCGGTACGGTGAGGCACGTCACCCCGTCGCCCCCATACTCCAGGATCTTCCCCACGCCACCTTTCACGGTGAGTCGCCGCAAGACCTCCAGGATAATGTCCTTGGCCGCCCCCCAAGGGCCCAGCCGGCCGTTGAGTCGGACCAGTAGGACCTTTGGCATGGGGAGATAGAACGGCCCGCCCCCCATGGCTACGGCGACATCCAGGCCGCCCGCTCCGATGGCGATCATCCCGACGCCACCGCAGGTCGGAGTGTGGCTATCGGAGCCGAGCAGGATCTGGCCCGGCGTGCTGAACCGCTCCAGGTGGACCTGATGGCAGATGCCATTCCCTGGACGCGAGAAGTAGATGCCGTACTTGGCCGCGATGCTCTGCAGGAACCGATGGTCGTCGGCGTTCTCGAAACCGGTCTGCAGCATGTTGTGGTCCACGTAGCTGACGGATAGCTTTGTTCTGACACGCGGGATGCCCATCGCCTCGAACTGCAAATAGGCCATCGTCCCGGTGGCGTCCTGGGTCAGCGTCTGATCGATCCGGATCGCGACCTCTTTGCCAGGGATCAGCCCTCCAGCGACTCGGTGAGCCTCAAAAATCTTCTGCACCAAGTTCATGCCCATCGCTTTACCCTATCGGTCAGTGGCATAGTCCTATTCAAGAGATATGATCTTGTAGCAGCCGATACAACCAACCGTGCACACATTTCATATTCATCGTAATTGCAACCGCACACAGCGTCAACGAAAAAGGGGCGGCAATGGTATCGGTAGCGCCTTGCAGAGGAGAATGATCGCAACACTGGGCGAAGGGCAGGGCCTTGAGGCAATGCACCACTTGAGCTTTCGTCCAACGCAAACCGTATAGCGTAAAAGGGAATGTGGGTGCGCCCGTCGCCCACACCCCCCTCGACGGCCCAAGCAAGCCTCGAAAAATCCGTGAGTTGGCGCTTGGACCATAGAGCCTCTCTGATCTGGCATGGCGATTGCTTCTTCCTCAGGTAGACGGATCTCAAGTAGCACGATCGAGATCAGATCACCGAGAGCCGCCATAGTGCGGTATGATCTGTGCTCTATCACTCAAAGGAGGCGGGTCAGATGAAAAGGTTCGCGAAGCAGTTCGTTCCCGCGCTGATCGCCGTTCTACTCTTGAGCGGCCTACTCCTCGTTCCAGCCGAGCCCGTGCTGGCAAAGACGCATTTCTTCTTCGGGCTGAACATCGGGATTCCCATGGTGCCGCACGCGGTGTATCCCTATCCCGCTCCGTCGCGCGTCTATTACCCACCGGCCTACCGGGCCTATCCGCCATGCGCACAGGTCTGGACCCCGGGGTACTATGACCCCTACGGAAACTGGGTCTTCGGCTACTACCGGTATGCTTGTCCCCCATACGGCTACTGACTACGCGGTTTAGACTTGACGGCTACTGGTTGGCATGGCGCTCAACAACCCTAAGGAGGTCACATCGATGGACAAGAAAAAAGCTGTTGCGGTAGCACTGGCGGCTGCCTTCAGTCTCTCCCTCCCGCTCTTCACCATCGCGGATGCGCAAGCCCAGGCCCCCACGCCAAAGGCGAAAGTGCGCCAGGCCCCGGCGAAGAGCAAACAGGCTATTGCAGCAAAAAAGGGCCACAAAGGAACCGCCAAGAAGCAGGTAAAAAGAGCGCCGCACAGGAAGACAGCGAGAGGAAAATCCTGACAGACGACGATTCCTGTTGCCGCCGCCCCTCGTAGTCCTCCTACTGTGGAGCGTAATACCGGGCGAAGGGCAACGTTTTCAGGTGTGAGACTGGATCTCCTCGCCCTGCACCGAGGCGCGGTATGATCTGATGTAGTGCAGGGTCCGGTCTCTGGACCGTGATGGGGATGGGATGCCGCGCGAAGGGCCCTGCCGCCAAGGAGAGCAATGGGGTCCATGCAGGCGGGTGGCGATCGATCAGGCGAGCACAGGTGGATCATCCACATTGACATGGATGCCTTCTACGCTTCGGTCGAGCAGCGCGATCACCCAGTCTATCGCGGGCGTCCCGTGATCGTGGGGGCCGATCCCAAAAGCGGAAAAGGCCGCGGGGTCGTGTCCGCCGCCTCGTATGAAGCCCGCGTGTTCGGCATCCACTCGGCCATGCCGATCAGCCAGGCCTACCGGCGGTGTCCGGAGGGAGTCTTCCTTCCCGTTCGGATGTCGCGCTATCGGGCCGTCTCCGTACAGATCTTCCAGATCTTTGCCCGCTACACCGACCTCGTGGAGCCACTCAGCCTGGATGAGGCCTTCTTGGATGTGACCGGAAGTCTCCGGCTCTTCGGTCCTGCAGAGATCATCGGACGGCGGATCCAGGCGGAAATCCGGGCCGGGACGGGGCTTGGGGCCTCCGTCGGTATCGCCGCCAACAAGTTCGTCGCCAAGGTCGCCTCCGACCTACGGAAACCGAACGGCTTCGTGATCGTTCCGCCCGGACAGGAGGCTGGCTTTCTCCAGGGCCTGCCGATCGAACGGCTTTGGGGCGTTGGGCCGAAGACCGCAGGACGTCTGCGCCGGATGGGGTGTATGACCATCGGCGAGGTGGCGGCTCGATCCCAGATGGAGCTGGCGGCCACCTTCGGGCAGCTTGGCGCGCACCTGTGGGAGTTGGCCCAAGGAATCGATACGCGAGAGGTGATCCCGGAGGAGTCCGCCCAGTCGGTGGGAGCCGAAACCACATTTGCTGAGGATACGGCTGATCCCGTCCGGATCCGTCAGACGCTGTTGGCCTTATCGGAGCGGGTGGCTCGACGACTGCGTGTGGATGCTCTCCAGGCCGGTGTCCTTACTCTGAAACTGCGGGATGAGACCTTCCGCACCCAGACCAGGTCGGTCTCGCTCTCAGAGCCGACCGATCAATCGCAGGACCTCTATTGGACGGCGATGATGCTGTTGGAGCGGCTTCCCTCCTCGGGCCGCAAGGTGCGGCTCCTGGGGGTGACGGCCTCAAAGCTGTCTGATCGCGCGGGATCAGGACAGCAGCTCTCGTTGGAGCTCGATCCTGCCGGCGCCAAGCAGCGCCGGTTGACGGAGGCCGTGGATCGTATCCAGGCGCGATTTGGGAAGAAGGCGATCCGTCCAGCCAGCCTGCTTTCCTCTTCGTGACCGTAGGTTCTTGTATAGACTTTAGTCATGGCCCTTGTCGTCCGTTCTCAGGGAGCCGTCATTCGAGTCGTCAGATTCGCCATAGCCGAAGGCTTCCTTGGTGGTGTGGCGACGCGGGGAGGCGATGTTTAAGTAGCTCCGCATGGTGTCCTCCATGATACTGGTGCGGAGGTTGTCGTTGCGACTGAACAGACACTCACCACGCAAGACGTAGAGGCGAAAGGAAATCGGCGCCGTATTAAGGGTGCGGACATCGACTGGGAGTTTGATCTTGCCGCTCAGATGGGCCGACAGATTCGCGGCCATGGCGTTGTTGAAGTGGCTGCTGGAGAGGTAGACGCCGATATCTACGTTGTGGAATACTTCAGATTTGAGAAATGAGCCGTAAACGTAGGCGAAAAGTACGTCGGGGTAATGTAGTAACTCGGCGGCGATCTGTTCCCGAATAGCGCAACGTTCAGTAGGGCTCAGTCGATGGGCCCGTTTCATCAGACTTGTCCCCGCTTCATCGCTTTTCTGCTTCCCACTCTTCCTGGCAGGCAGCGCAACGTTGGGCGAAGGGTAATGCCTGCAGGCGGGCGAGGGGGATCTCCTCGCCGCATCCGGCACAGCGGCCGTAGGTCCCGGCCTTGGTACGCTGGATGGCCGCGTCGATCTGCTGAAGCTGTTGTTGTTGCTGCGCCACCATGGCTAGGCTGATGTTGCCCTCAGGGGCCGCCGCCCAGCCGTGAGAACCTGGCGCGTCCCGCATTTGGGACTCCTCCTGCCGCTCACGGAGCGCTTGGCGGATCCGCGCAGCGAGCCGCTCACGTCGTTCGGTCAGTAACGCCAGGAGTTGTGAACTTCTACCCTCCGAGTCGGTCTCTGTCTGATTGTGCTCGTTCATCGGTAACCCTATTCGGAAAGCGCCAGCGAAAGGATTGGCTGCTGGCATTCCTTGAGCAGTCGACCGGCGAGTCCGGTATAACGCTGCTGGATCTTCTGGTTTTTTACGGCGATGGCGATCGCCTTCTTGGTGCCAACCAGGACGACCAGGCGCCTGCCTCGCGTGATGGCGGTGTAGAGGAGGTTTCGCTGAAGCATGACATAGTGCGCCGTGTGAACCGGGATGATGACCACCGGATACTCGCTGCCCTGGCTCTTGTGGATCGTGACGGCGTAGGCGAGCACCAGCTCATCCAGCTCATTGAAGTCGTATGTGACCTGGCGGTCGTCAAACCGGACGGTGACCTCGCGGTCCTCCAGATCGAGCGTGACGATCCGGCCGATGTCGCCGTTGTAGACGTCCTTGTCGTAGTTATTCCTGATCTGCATCACGCGGTCCCCACGCCGATAGAGGCGACCGGCGCGAAGCAGTTCCGGCCCTGACGGGTTCAGGAGCGCCTGCAGCGCCTGGTTCAGTTGCATGGCGCCGATCGGTCCTTTCTGCATCGGGCTCAGGATCTGCAACTCCTCCATCGGGTCCACGCGATGCCGTGTCGGCAGACCGCGTGCGGCCAGCTCCAGGATCGCCGCCTGGACCTCCAGGGCGTCTTGTTTGGCAAGCAGGTAACAGTCGCCTTGCTCCTGCGCCTCCCAATCAGTGCAGAACGGCATCTCCCCCCGATTGATCCGGTGGGCATTGACCACAATCTGGCTCTCCTTGGCCTGCCGGAAGATCTCGGACAGTCGGATGACCTGGACAAGGCCAGACGCGATGATGTCGCGCAGTACGGCGCCCGGCCCGACCGATGGGAGTTGGTCCACATCGCCCACCAGAATCAGCCCGGCAGCCGGAGGGATGGCCTTCAGGAGGGAGTTCATCAGTACCACGTCGATCATCGAGGCCTCGTCTACGATCACCAGATCGGCCTCCAGCGGTCTGTGCTGGTCCCGCTTGAATCGGCCATCCTTTGGGCTGAACTCCAGGAGGCGATGGATGGTCTTGGCCTCCCGCCCCGTGGCCTCACTCATCCGCTTCGCCGCCCGCCCAGTGGGAGAGCAGAGGAGCATTCGGCGATGCTTCTTGTCCAGGATCTGCAGGATGCACCGTAGGATGGTCGTCTTACCGGTGCCGGGACCTCCGGTGATGACCAGCAGCTTCTGCAGGAGAGCCTGACGAATTGCCTCTTGCTGCTGCGCTGCCAGGCTCAGCCTGTTCATCTGCTCTACCCAGAGGATGGCACGTTCGATGTCGATGTCCGGCGGGAGTTCGCCGCCTTCAGCCAGGGCCTGCAGGCGCCGAGCGACCCCTTCTTCCGCGGCATACAGCGAGGCGAGATAGACCGCCACCTCTTGCGGCTCTGGCGCACCTGTCTGCGTGCGGTCACGCACAGGCAGGCAGATGATCTGCTCCTCGTGTCGAAGCCGCTCAACCGCCTGGGTGACCAGATCCTTGTCCACCTCCAGAATACCGGCGCTTGCTTTCGTCAGGTCGCCGAGCGGGTAGTACACATGGCCTTCACTAGCCAGCTCGTTCAGGACATGGATCACGCCGGCCTCTACCCGGAGGGGCGAATGCAACTCGATCCCGATCGCCTGGGCGATCCGGTCGGCGGTCTTGAATCCGATTCCGTAAATGTCCTTAGCCAGCCGGTAGGGGTTTTCCTGGACAACAGCGATGGAGGATTTTCCGTAGGTCTTGAAGATCTTGGCGGCATAGGCGGAGGAGACGCCATGGCCCTGCAGGAAGATCATCACCTCCCGGATCTCTTTCTGCTCTTCCCAGGCGGTCCGGATTCGCTGAAGCCGGACCTCGCCGATCCCATCCACGGTGAGCAGGCGGGAGGGCTCCTCCTCGATGATGCGCAGGGTGTCGATGTCGAAGGCCTCCACCAGCCTTTTGGCGAAGATCGGACCGATCCCTTTGATGAGGCCTGAGCCCAGATACTTCTCGATGCCGGTGAGTGTTGCGGGGGTGATGGTCTCGAACGCCTCGACCTTGAACTGTTCGCCGTATCGGTTGTGCTGGACCCACTCGCCGGTCAGCTTGAGGGTTTCGCCCGGCGTGACGGTCGGCAGGTTCCCCACAATGGTGGCCAGGTCTCGCCGTCCGGAGACCTGGAGCCTGGCCACCACATAGTGGTTCTCTTCATTGACATAGGTGATCCGCTCCAGCGTCCCCTGGAGCGTGTCGTATGATCGCGCAGGCATCTGGGCGCCACTCCGACCTGAGAGTTTAGCCTGTCGCCTCCTCGTACCAGGCCATCTGAATCGCCTCCAACTTAGACTCCGAGGCGCCGTTAGGGTCGTCGTCGAAATCCGCGAGTTCAGTGACCCACTTCTGCAGGGTGGTGAACGGGACCTCCAGGGGATCCTGCTCAGGATGCGACTGGATCAGGGCCGTCGCGATCTCGTACGTGTCGTCCCAAAACAGGCTCATTGTCCTTCGTCCACCTCTATAAGGTTACTTTCGGTGCGTTGGCGAACCGTGCCGTCACAGCCGACCAGTCAATGGCTCGAAAGAAGGTCTCGATGTAATCGGCTCGCTTCAGCCCGTAGTCGATCATAAACGCATGTTCGAAGACATCCATAATCATCAGGGGAATGCCCCCGGCCAGGTGCCCCGCGTCGTGCTCATTGATCCAGACATTACACGTTCGATTGGCGATCGGGTCAAGGCACAAGACCACCCAACCGATCCCCCTGATGGCGCCTGAGGCTTTAAAATCCTTTTGCCAATTGTCGTATGAACCCCAATCGGCTGCAAGCTTTTGAGCGAATCCTGAGGCCGGATCAAGTCCCTTCCCACCTTTCACCATATTCCCAAAATAGTACTCATGCAAGCGCATTCCATTGAATTCCCAGCCAAATCGCCGCTTCAGCTCTGCGTACTCCGCAACGGCTATCTTGCCCTCTTTGAGCATTTGACCCAGCGCGTCGGCCAGCTTATTGGTATTGGTCACATACCCCTGATAGAGCGTAAAATGATTCTTCAAGATCTGATCACTCAATCCGTCAATCCCCAGCAACTGCTCATAATTCCTTGCCTCATAAGCCATCGGCTACTCCTCCTCTGACGAACTGATAAGGGTTGACCTGAAATCCAGTGCCTTTGCGGATTCCCGCTTCAAGTGTGCGGGGACAAGCTTTGCGAAAATGACGTTCGTTGTTGCGACTGACGACCTACGCACAGAAGGGAGCATAGACACGCAGGGTGGGAATGTCAAGATTCAAGGATGAGTCAGTCCCGCCTAGTCGACGAGCGGACGATGGAAGGCGCAGGCGAAGTGTCGCCTGTGGAGCCGTCTCCGTATTGACGGATGCAGGCCAGAAAGCGCTGGCCGAGATCCTGGAGCTTGCGCAGGCCGACCCCCTTGATCTGCAGGAAGGCTTCCTCGGTGGTGGGTCGCTCTCGCGCCATCTCACGCAGGCTGGCGTCACTGAAGATGAGATAGGGTGGGATACCTCGCTCTTCGGCCATGGTCCGACGGAGGGCGCGGAGCGTCTCGAACAGATCCTCATCACCCGTTCGGCCAAGGCCCGGCGGCACGGCCTGACGCGCAGGTCGGGACGGCGTCTCGCGCGCGGGGCGGGCGACCGTGCGGAGAAGCGGCGCTGCATCTTCTCCCCGGAGGGCCCGATGGCCCCGTGCGGTGACGTCGAGCGTCGGGTACTCTCCCTCGCCGCGCGCCAGATACTCCTGTCCCTCGAGCTGCTCAATCCAGTTCCGCACCGTCGCCTTCGGGTACTGTCGCAGGACGCCGTAGGTGTCCAGCCGGTTGTGGCGCATCCTTGCGATCCGGGCCGTTTCGGCCCCACGCAGGACGTCCGCCACGTAGTCGGCGCCGAACCGTTCCCCCATCTCTGTGACGCAGGCGAGGATCTGTCGCGCCAGCGCCGCCGAGCCGTCCTCGACGGCCACCTCGCCGAGGCAGATGTCGCAAGCTCCGCACGTGTCCGCGCGGTATGCCTGGCCGAAGTAGTTCACGAGAAAGCGGTGTCGACAGGCGCCGCCCTGGCAGTAGTCATACATCTCCCCGAGCTTCGGCAGGGCGCCAGGCGACGGCAGCCCCTCCGCCATCAAGATGGACCGCCACAGACCGAAGTCGCCGCCGGAGTAGAGCAGCAGGCACTCCGACGGCAGGCCGTCGCGCCCGGCCCGGCCCGCCTCCTGCTGGTAGTGCTCGATGGACTTGGGCATTCCGGCGTGGATGACGTAGCGCACGTCGGACCGGTCAATGCCCATCCCGAACGCTACCGTGGCCACTATGACATCCGCCCGTTCTGTGATGAAGTTATCCTGAGCGCGCCGTCGTTCGGCATCGGCCAACCCGGCGTGATATGCCACTGCCCGGTATCCCCGCCGTCGCAGCGCGTCGGCGAGCTGATCTACCTCCGCCCGGCGGATGCAGTAGATGATCCCGGCTGTTCCCCGGTGCCGCTCCAACGCTTCTGTGACCTGCCGCAATCGATCCGTGCGCCGGCGCACCCGGTAGATCAGGTTCGGACGGTCGAAGCTCCCGACCAGGATCTCGGGCTCCCGCAGCGCCAACTCCGTGGCGATGTCCGCCCGAACACGCGGCGTGGCCGTGGCCGTAAAGGCATGGATGGCCACGTCCGGAAAGGCCTCCCGCACTACTCTGAGTTGCCGATACTCCGGCCGGAAGTCGTGCCCCCATTGGCTGATGCAGTGCGCTTCGTCGATCGCGAAGAACGCCACCCCGGCTTGCCTCAGCAACCTCAAGCAGGGCGGAAGCGTCAGCCGCTCAGGGGCCACGTACAGGAGGTGGTACCGCCCGCGGGCCACATTGGCCTCCACCAACCGTCGCTCGTCGGTCGTCAGGCTGCTGTTCAGGAAGGCGGCCGGCACCCCCGCGGTGGTGAGCCCGTCCACCTGGTCCTTCATGAGGGCGATGAGGGGCGACACCACCACGGCCAGCTTCCCCATCGCCGCCGCCGGCGCCTGATAGCAGAGCGACTTCCCACCCCCCGTCGGGAGGATGACGATGGAGTCTCGCCCCGCCAATACCGCCCCTATGGCCTCTTCCTGCAATGGGAGGAGCGTGTCGTAGCCCCACACGCGCTTTACGGTTCGCCTGATGTTCTCCACGCGTACCCCCACTCCTTGCCTTCGACCGGGAACCCGCGCCCAGGCAACTACCCGAGGCGTTCGGGATACTTATTCAACAAGCGGCAAAACTCCTTATTATAAGTCAGATGGTTATACCAAAATCCTTTTTAGAATGACAGGCCAATGAACGGGTTGCGCTGTCAATCCATTCTTGAGGGGCGCTTCAGGTTGACGGGAGGGGACCTTTATGTCTACCATAAGAGTGGTCCAACTGTGCCATGGGCCAGAGACGGAAATCAACATAGGCGTAAAGCCTCAGAGGAAGGAATATATGCTCACGATCACTGAATCGGCAAAAAAGAAGATCCTCGAGCTTATGGAGGCCGAGGGGCAGCCAGGCGTGGGGGTGCGTGTCGTGGTGACAGGGGGAGGCCCTGGGAGCTTTCACTATGGGCTTGGGTTCATGGCCGAGAAGGACAAAGGGGCCGACGATACTGTGATCGACGCTGACGGATTCAAGGTCTATGTCGATGCCGAGAGCGCGCCCAAGCTTCAGGGCGCCACGGTGGACTTCATCGAGGGGGTCTACGAAAGCGGCTTCAAGATCGACAACCCGAACTCCGGGTGGAAAGACCCTATAGCGGCGGCCGTCCAGCGGGTAATAGATATCCGAATCAATCCGGGCGTGGCGGCTCACGGCGGATCCGTGACGCTCCTCGACGTCAAGGATGGTATCGCCTACATCACCTTTGGGGGTGGGTGCCACGGCTGCGGGATGGCCGACATGACATTGAAGCAGGGGGTCGCTGTAGCGATCCAGGAGGCGGTTCCCGAGATCCGCCAGGTCCTCGACACAACCGACCATGCGGGTGGCACCAACCCATACTACAAGGGGTCTCAGCGAGGGGCTCCCCCCTGGTCTGACGAGCAGGTAGACCCGTTCACTCAGTACTAACCGAGCTTACCTGATATCTGGTGAAGCGGCGATCTTGTCGGCCAGCACTGTTTTAATGTCGTTCATCATGACCTGTGGCACCAGGGAGCCTGTGCTGTAGATGTTGCGAACATTCCCCGCCTGATCCACCAGGAATACCTTAAGGACGTGACGGTATCGGCCGGTAAAGTGCCCGCGCTCGTCGTAGACCTTCGCCCGATCCTGCCCATAACTCTTCAGCGTCGTCCTGAGAACTTGCTCCGAGGGGGCCGTCAGCAGATGCCAGAGCGATGACTCCGCCCCAAAGACGCGAGCGTACTTGGCGAGCTGAGCAGGCGTATCGCGTTCAGCATCCAGGCTGATGGATAGCAACACCGCCTGATCTTGAAGACCCTCCTGCAGGAGTTTCGCCTGGAGTTCTCGGAGCGCCATGCCGGCCAGTGGACAGCCAAGCCGGTCGGAGCAGGCCGTGTAGATGAAGCTGACGACCGCCACCTTGCCATGCATGAGGGACGCAGTGTTGACGCGGCGGCCGGCGGTATCGATCAGGACGACTGGCGAGACGCGCGTGATGACCGGAAGGTCATAGGTTCCGGCAACGGGCGGGGTAAACCTGGGCGAGAATACGCCCTGAATGTATGTTTCCTCAAATCCCACGCTCTCGTGGGCATTGGCCCATGCGAAATCTGCTAGAAGGGTAACCGCCGCCAACGCTGCACCGATCAGGACAGCACCCATGCCTACTCCGGTCCGCGCAGCCCCTTGCTTCCAAAGTTCATCAGGTGAGCCCGGCCCACCGCGTTGAAGTCGGTGGTGAATGCGGGCGTGAGCTTCCCATCGCGCCAGGCATAGGCCTTGAGCCAGTAGTCTCCCGGCTTATCCCATTTTGAGAGGAGCGAGTTGGTGACGTAGAGGCGCGTGCCATCCCATGATTCGGATACCATATTCGCCATTTCGCCCAGCTTCACCTGCTCGATCAGCTTGGCTTCGAAGGGATTGGAGATGTCGTACACGCGAAGCGTACCGGCCATAAATGAGGTGACGTAGATCTTGCTGTCATCTGGGGCGATGCTGATATCGACGGGAAGGTTCTCGCCGAGATCGGCGATCGCCTTGGTCGCCCAGGTTCCGTCCTCTTGCTGGTAGATGAGGACAAGTTGGTGAGCGAGGGCCGTTGCTGTAAAGGCGTAATAATGGTTCGGCATCAGCGCCCAGCGCAACTCCAGCGGCGCGCCGGGGACTTGCAAGATCTGCAGCGGCTTGCGGGCGTGGAAGTCCCAGACCACCACCGAATCGCCGAAAGTTTTCATCGCCTCCGCATCCTTGACCAGCTCACCGAGGGGCCGCATGTAGTTCTTCTTGCCGGTGAAGGAGGAGGTGAGCATGCGATTCAGGTTCACATTGACCCGCACGTCATAGCCATAGGGCGCCTCCTTCGGCATCCAGATCGTCCGGATGAAGCGTCCCTCGTTGGAGTATTCCGCCAGCCCCGTCCTGCCTGAGCTATCGTTCGCGTTCGAGAGGGCCGTGATGAGCATCCGCCCCGGCAGGGCATAGAACGTGTGGGGACCGACGAGGCCGCCCGTGTCCTTCACGAAGCTCTTGATTGTCTTGACTAACTTGGGCTTGGCCGGGTTCGATGCCACATCGAAGATGAAGATATAGCTATCGTCCAGACCTCCGGCCCACAGATACCGCCGGTCGTCAGTGAACCCGGCATGGTGAGCCTCATGTTGCCCCGGCACGGGGGCCCGGTGGATGATCTGCCCGTAGGTCTTGGACTTGGGGTTCGCGTCAACAGTCACCAGGCTGTCGTTTCCGTCGGCCACTCCCTTGATCCCCAGCGTCCAGACATAGATATAGTCCTCCTGCCCGGTCACCTTAGGGAGGAAGGGCGACTGGCAGGTCTCATCGGCTAGAGCATGGCCACTCATCAGCATAATGGCCACAAGCCACAGCATTCCTATCAGGCGATATAGCGTTTTCATGCTCGTGCCCCTCTTTTGGCTTTTTGGATTGTCGCAACCCAAGCGTATTCTTTCATACCCCCCCAACTCGGGTCAAGCCACGCTCCCACCAACGCTACCGTAGGCAACCTCACTAATCATCATTTTTACAACTCCTTGATGCTTCGAGTGTCAATCTTAACGGCCTTTTGATTTGACCTGACCCTCTCTCAGCTCTAGGTTGATGATAGAGGGTAGGAATCCGAGGAAGAGTAGGCGGAGGGACGAATGCGAAATCCTTGGCCCATAACGAAGGAAGAGACTGAATCCAACGTATTCGAGCGTGTCGCAGAGTACCGACCGCCCTTCTCGTGGCGCACGCGGCTCTTTGGCCGCCCGCTTTCCAGTGCGGACGCGCCTCACCAGACCATCGGCAAGACGATCGGTCTGGCCGTGTTCGCCTCCGACGCGCTGTCATCGACGGCCTATGCCACTGAGGAGATTCTACTTGTGCTGGCCGCGGTGGGTGCAGCCGCCTTCGTCTACGCCTTTCCGATCGCAATCGCGATTGTGGCGTTACTGACGATCCTCACCCTCTCGTATGAGCAGACCATCCACGCCTATCCGGGCGGCGGGGGCGCGTATATCGTCGCGCGGGACAATCTGGGCGAGCTTCCTGCCCAGACGGCGGGCGCGGCGCTCCTGACCGATTACATCCTCACGGTATCCGTCTCTGTCGCGTCGGGTGTGGCCCAGCTTACCTCTGCCTACCCGTCCCTCTTCCCCTATCGGGTCATCCTGTCCGTCGTGCTGGTCCTGCTCATCATGGTGATCAACCTGCGGGGCGTCAAGGAATCCGGCGTGACCTTCTCTATCCCCACCTACTTCTTCCTCGGGATGATGTTCTTGACCGTCGGGATCGGCTTCTACCGCTACATGACGGGAAGCCTTGGCGCAGTCGTCAATCCGCCGCCCCTGCGAGCCCCTGAGATGGCCTCGGTGTCACTCTTCTTGATCCTTCATGCCTTCTCGAATGGCACGACCGCTGTGACAGGGACGGAGGCCATCTCAAACGGCATCACCGCATTTAAGGAGCCCAAGAGCCACAACGCAGGTATCACGCTGATCTGGATGTCGGCGATTCTGGGCACGCTGTTCCTGGGCATCACCTACCTTGCGGTCAAAATGGGTACCATCCCATCAGAGGCAGAGACCGTGATCTCGCAACTGGCCCGCACAGTATTCCAGGGGCAGGGGCCGCTCTACCTGGCTGCCATCTCAGCCACTACCCTCATCCTTGTTATGGCCGCCAATACCGCATTTGCGGACTTCCCTCGACTCAGCGCTCTGCATGCCGGCGATGGGTTCCTGCCCCGCCAGCTCACCTACCGGGGAAGCCGTCTCGTCTACTCGCGGGGTATCATCGCCCTCGCGCTGATTGCCTCGGCACTGATCGTACTCTTCCAGGCGAGTGTCACCGCCCTGATCCCCCTCTATGCGATCGGGGTGTTTCTCTCATTCACGCTCTCGCAGGCCGGCATGGCGTGTCGGTGGTGGAAGGCCGGTCACCTCGCCCCCGGCGTGGAAGTTCAGGAGCCGGGCTCGGTACTTCGGCATGAACCGCGCTGGGCGCTGAAGATGGGGATCAACGGGTTCGGCTCGATCTGTGCGGCCATCGTGATGGTGGTCTTTGCCGCCACGAAGTTTCGCGACGGGGCGTGGATCGTCGTCCTTCTTGTGCCTGCGATGGTCGTGGTCTTCTTCGCCATCCACCACCATTACCGGGATCTGGCTGCCCACCTGTCGTTGGAGGATTTCGGCCCGCCCCAGCGCATGTCGCGGCATCGGGTAATCATGCCCATCAGCGGTGTCCATCGTGGGACCGTTGCCGCGCTCCGCTACGCCCGATCGCTCTCCGACGACATTACGGTGGTCTACGTCTCCATGGATCCGGCTGAAGCCGAGCGGGTGCGCAATAAGTGGGAATGGTGGGGCGAGGGGGTCCGCCTCATCGTCCTGCATTCCCCCTACCGGCTGTTCCTCGAACCTCTGGTTGGCTACATCGAGGAGATTGCGGCTCAGCGCCAACCCAATGAGACTATTACCATTGTCGTGCCGCAGTTCGTACCCCGCCGCAGGTGGCATAACCTCATGCATACTCAAGCAGCCATGTGGTTGCGGATGGCCTTACTCTTTAAACGCGGGGTTGTGGTGACCAACGTCCCCTACCAACTCGAGTAATCATGACGAGTCATACTTCAGCCTCCGGCGAAGCGTGTGCTATGCTTGGTTAGTTAGGCAGTTCCGAATAGCCGTACCATCGTGTAAGGCACATGTGACCACGACATCATGCAACAAGAGGGGCTGTCGATCTCGTCCGTCACCGTAGCAGCTCGTCCGCACAACCCGGATTGGGCTGCCTACGGCCGGGCCACGGCCGTCGTCGCGCTCTGCACGGCGGTGGCGTGGCTGATGTTCCCGTATTTCGAAGCCTCTAATCTGATCATGGTGTATCTGCTCGGGGTAACCGGTGTCGCCGCCCGCTCCGGCCCCGGCCCCTCGGCCCTCGCGTCGGTCCTGAGCGTGGCGGCCTTCGATTTTTTCTTCGTGCCCCCCTATCTTACCTTTGTGGTGGCCGATGCCCAATACCTCGTCACCTTCGGTGTCATGTTGGTGGTCGCGCTTGTCATCAGCGGCCTGACCGTGCGTATCCGCGCCCAGGCAGAGACCGCGCGGCAGCGCGAGCGGCGGACGGCCGCGCTGTACGCGCTGAGCCGGGAACTGGCGAGCACACGAGGAGTCGAACACGTGCTGCGGGCCGCCACACGACACATCGCTGAGGTTTTCGGCGGCCATATCGCAATTCTGCTCCCCGACCCGAGCGGCCACCTCAGCCTTCAGATCGGTCTTCCTGCCCAGTTCGGGATGACCCCCTCGGAGCTTGGGGTGGCCCAGTGGGTGTACGAACATGGGCAGATGGCCGGATGTGGAACGGCCACCCTCCCCGGGGCAAAGGCCCTGTACCTCCCGCTGATTGCGTCGCATGGGACCCTTGGCGTGCTGGGGCTTCAGCCGGCGGTTCCGCACTCGCTTGAAGCCCCTGAGCAACTCCATCAGCTTGAGACGTTTGCCAACCAGACCGCCTTGGCGCTCGAGCGCACGCAGCTCGCCGAGGCCGCGCAAGAAGCACAGATACGCGCAGAGACGGAGCGGCTGCGCAGCTCGCTCCTGAGTTCGGTGTCCCACGATCTCAGGACGCCCCTTGCCACCATCACCGGCGCCGCGAGCAGCCTGCTGGAGAGTGAGGAAAAGTTCGACGCGCCGACGCAGCGAGAACTGCTCGAATCGCTGTCCGAGGAGGCCGACCGCCTCAATCGCCTGGTGAACAACCTGCTCGAGATGACGCGGCTTGAGTCTGGAACCCTGCAGGTCCGAAAAGAGTGGTACCCGCTGGAGGAGGTCGTCGGCGCCGCGCTGGGCCGCCTGGCGAAGCTCTTGCGCGACCGCCCCGTGACCACTTCGTTGCCGGCTGATCTGCCCCTCGTCCCGATCGACGACGTCCTGCTCGAGCAGGTGCTGATCAATCTGCTGGACAACGCGGTCAAGCATACCCCTGACGGAAGCCCTCTGGAGATCACGGCGTGGGCGCACGATGCAACGGTCACCGTGGAGGTCGCTGATCGGGGGCCAGGCCTGCCGTCCGGCGACGAGAAGCGGGTCTTCGACAAGTTCTATCGCGGGTCCGGCTCCACCTCGCGTGGCGCCGGTCTTGGGCTGGCGATCTGCCGGGGGATTGTGGAGGCGCATGGCGGTCGCATCTGGGCTGAGAACCGACCGGAGGGCGGTGTGGCGTTCTGCTTTACTATCCCTCTGACCGGCACACCCCCGGAACTGGAGGGGATCGATGCCTGATATTCCGGACAGTCTGGCGGCGGCGGCCCAGGAGGAGAGACCGGATACTCCGACGTGTGGCCCGGCCGTCGTACTCATTGAGGACGAACGGCCGATACGACGCTTTCTCCGCGCTACATTGATGAGTCAGGGGTACCGCCTGTTTGAGGCGGCCACGGGTGAAGAGGGCTTGGCGGAGGCGGCTGCGCGCCCACCCGACGTCGTCATCCTCGACCTCGGTCTGCCCGACATCGACGGTCTCGAGGTCATCCGTCGGCTTCGCGAGTGGACCGCCGTGCCGATTATCGTGCTGTCGGCGCGGGGGCAAGAACGCGACAAGATCGCTGCGCTGGATGCGGGTGCGGACGACTATGTAAGCAAGCCGTTTGGTGTGGGCGAGTTGCTCGCTCGCATGCGGGTGGTCTTACGACACGCAGCGCGTAGCTCCACAGAGACTGCCGAGTCAACGTTCTGCGTGGGCGATCTGCATGTGGATCTGGCGGTGAGAAGGGTTACGGTCGAGGGGAGGGAGGTCCACCTGACCCCAATCGAGTACAGGTTGCTGACGACGCTCATTCGCTATGCGGGAAAGGTGGTAACCCAGCAGCAGTTGTTGAAGGAGGTCTGGGGCCCCCAGTCCACCGAGCAGGCCCACTACCTCCGGGTCTACGTCGCCCAGCTCAGACGGAAGCTCGAAGCCGACCCGGCGCGTCCACGCTATCTGCTGACCGAACCCGGCGTAGGCTACCGCTTGGCATCGGAATAGCCGCAGGAGGCTAGTCCCGTTCGCTGCCCAGGCCACCCAGGGCTAACGTGGCGAAGGTCTCGGCGAGTCCCGCTGTCAATCGGGTCAGCTCCGGATAGGCCAGCTTCTCGGGAGTGTCTTGGCTCGTATGGTAGTACGGGTAGCGGTAAAAGGCGGTGTCGGTGACCATGAAGGCAGGGTAGCCTTGCCGCCAGAACGACCAGTGATCGCTCCAGGCGACCCCCGGGATAAAGAAAAAGGTCGCCACGTGCTCGAGCGGAAAGTCGGAGGTTTGGCGGAAGGCCTCTGCCGCGCGGCGCATAAGGGCGCGCGAGCGAAAGTTGGAAACGAAGCTGATAAAGTTGGCTCGGTTCGGATAGAAGAAGCGGAACAGGGGTGGGTAGCGTTGGCTGCCAGTCTTGTCACAGTAGCAGCCGATCGTTTCCAGCGAGACCATCAAGCGAATGACATCGCCGCGAGCACGGGCGGCCTTGGCATAGACGACGCTCCCCTGCCGCCGTGTAAAGAAGAATGGCGGCTCCTCATTGACGAAGGCCACGAAGCGAACCGTCAGCGCCGGCGTGATGTCGGTGAACAGTCGGGACAGCTCCAACAAGGCGGCGACACCGCTGGCATTGTCATTGGCACCCGGGCTCCCCATCACCGAATCGTAGTGGGCGCCGATGAGCAGGATCTCACCCGGTCGAGCGCTCCCAGGCCGCGAGACCTCCAGGTTGGCCCACTGCGTGCCGGAGAGATCGTACCAGTGCGGGATGACCTGGTAGCCCTGGCAGTGCCACTCGGCCTCGATGTAGTCGGCGGCGGCCCGCAGCGCCTCCGGTCGGGACACGTTGCGCTCGCCGATCTCGCCGGCGAGACGTTCGACGTGGGCTCGAAGGCGCTGAGAGGAGACGTCTCCTGTGATGCATGCGGTTTTGACGGCTGGTTTTAGCGTGTGCGGCATGGTATCATCCAGCGATGTCAGATCGCGCTGGTCTCGATCCTGATCGATATAGGCTGATCGTGACATTTCCCATTCTCGGATAATTTTACACTAGAGGGTGGGTATTCTGATTGAAAACCTTTCACAGAAAGGGGGAGAGCATGAGGTACGTGACTGCGCTGGGTTTGGCTTTGCTGCTTCTTGCACACAGCACGGCGAGCTGGGCTGCGTCAGGGACGCAAGAAAGTACGCTGTCGCAAATCGGGACAGGGGTGGGAAGCGGGCTAGGGACAGTGGTCTATTTTCCGTTTAAGGCGGTCTTCTGCCTGGGCGGGGGAATCGCAAGCGGCTTTACATTGATCTTTGCCGGCCGCGACAACGCTGACAAGGTAGCCGGTGCTGCCTGCCGTGGGACTTGGGCCATCACACCCGATATCATCAATGGGAAGGAACCGGTAAAGTTTGTGGGTGATCCCTCTGCGCGATAGTCGAGAGCGCGCCAACCTCTTGAATTTTCCCCTTGGAGCAACGCGGCAATCGTGTTATAGTGACTTGAAATTGCAGTTGCAAGATCGATCGAGGCCGTGACGCGGCTCGATCCAGTGTCGAGCTGGGACCTTCAGAGCCTGCACGGCGACTTCTCCGGTGATCCCGCCGTTAGCCCCACTCAATCCGACCGGACAAACAACGCGGGTGTGCTGTGCCCATCAATGGACAGGCGCGCCCAAAAGCAGCATTAGGAGGATTATGTCGTTTTCGTCATTCTCACTCAACGCGAACCTGTTGAAAGCCGTCCAGAACATGGGGTTTGATCGCCCCACACCGATCCAGCGCCTCGCCGTTCCGCCCCTTCTGGAGGGCCGGGACGTCATGGCCAGCGCCGTGACAGGGAGCGGCAAGACCGCGGCGTTCCTGCTGCCTATCCTCCATCGCCTTATGGAGAAGCCCAGGGGAACCACGAGGGCGCTGATCCTGGCGCCTACCCGTGAGCTGGCGGCGCAGATTTCGGAGCACCTCCACGATCTTGCAGCGCACACGCCCCTGAAGGGGGCCGCGGTCTACGGGGGCGTCTCCATGGGGCCCCAGGAAGCGGCGTTTCGCCGAGGCGTGGACGTCCTGATCGCTACCCCAGGCCGGCTCCTCGACCACTGCCAGTACCCGTATGCGCGCCTCGCCGGCATTGAGCACCTCGTGCTCGATGAGGCGGACCGCATGCTCGATATGGGCTTTCTGCCCGACATCCGCCGCATCCTCCACCACGTCCCCAAGCAACGGCAGACGCTGCTGTTTTCGGCGACCTTGCCGGCGCCGATCGTGGAACTTGCCAAGGACATGCTGCAGAATCCAGTCTCTCTGAATATCGAGCGGAAATCTGCGCCGGCGGCGGGGATCACCCATGTGGCCTACCCTGTCCCGCATGAGCTGAAGTCCGTTCTCTTCCTGGAACTGGTAAAGAACAGCGCGTCCAAGCACGTACTGGCCTTTACCCGAACCAAGCACCGGGCCAACCGGCTTGCCGACTTCCTCGAAAAGCACGGCGTCACCTGCGAAAGGATCCATGGGAACCGCAGCCAGGCGCAGAGGACCGACGCCCTGGCCAGCTTCAAGAGGGGACGGTGTCGCGTCCTCGTCGCGACAGACATCGCCGCTCGCGGTATCGACGTGGAAGCATTAGGCCTCGTCGTGAATTTCGACGTTCCGCAGCTCCCAGAGGATTATATCCACCGGGTCGGGCGCACGGGACGGGTGGATGCCACGGGTGATGCCTACACCCTTGTCTCGCCGAACGAAGAGGACAACCTTCGTATGATCGAGCGCGCCATCGGCACACGCCTGCCGCGTCAGAAGGTTCAGGGGTTCAATTACGCACATGCTCCCGCGGAGCGCTTTGAGGTTCCCCTCGTCGAACGCATCGCCGCCATCCGCGCCCGAAAAGCGGAGGAGCGGGTCCGAGCGAAGGCGAATGCTGCGCGCCGGGCCACGCCAGGGATCACGGTGGGTCCCGCCGGAAACGGGACAGCGGGGCAGAACCCCAGGAGCAATCGCTCAGCCAGCCCAAGCCGCTGGGCCGGAAAGCCGGTCACAGGGAAGTCCTTCAGCAGGCCAGTGAGTGGACGCGCGAACGGGCAGGCCGGCTGGCGAAGCAATGGCTCCGCCACAGAGCCACGGAGCGCTCGTAGGGCGTAGCACACATCTATGCGGGCCGGAATGGGCTTGGTGGCTGGCGCCACCAAGCCAGTTTCCTTCCGCTCCTCGCTCCAGGCAACGTAATTCCCCCCTCAGCCCCACCCACACCCGACTGTCTCAGGTTGAGCGCTGTAAACCACTTCGTCTCTCGCTTGCACCCTTGATGAGCCAGCCCTCCCAAGATACTCAGTCACCACAAGAAGGTGTTGGGTTCTGTCCTCATTCATCTCACTGCCTCCGGGTCCCCGGAGACTCGTTTGACAGGGTGAGCTGATTTCATATACTCTCGTAGCACCTCGTGGTCAGGAATGGACACTCTTCACAAGTGCGAGGCAGGATCGGACATGACTTCTGAAGAAGGCTGGGTCGGTATCGAGGAGCTGGCCGCCAACTGGCGAGCGCGAATTGACCAGCGGCTCACCGCCGATGAGGGCACGCTTTTTAGCCGGAGGTAAGAGTTAGAGATGGTAAAAGCGCCAACAATCTATCCCTGGAAGGTGACGCCCGAAAAAGTCGAGGCGGCTATCCGAAAAATCGTAGAAGTCGCTCGGCCCGTGAAGCTCATTCTGTTCGGCTCCTATGTACGGGGTGAGACGAACATCAACAGCGACGTGGACATCCTCGTGATCGTTCCGGACACTGTCGCCAATCCAAGGGAAGAGAGCATCCGACTCCAAAGCGAACTGCGAGACATCCTCATGCCTATGGACATCCTGGTCGTGCCCGAATCTCAGTGGGAAGCGTTCAAGGAGATCCCGGGGCTGATTTATCGAGAAGCCTGGACCACGGGGAGGGTAATGTATGAATCCTGAGGGTCTCAAGCGAGTTCCCGGTTCACCGGAGGAATGGCTGGAGTATGCCGAAAGCGATTTGAGGCTCGCCCAGATGGCCAGTCAAGATTCTGGTATTCGCCGGGAGCAAGTATGCTTTCATACCCAGCAGGCAGCAGAGAAATCGATCAAGGCTGTGCTCTTACTCCACAGGATTAATTTTCCTCTGACACACAACATCGAACAACTCCTCTCGCTGGCTGAGAGCAGTGGTGTTGTATTGGCAGATGAAGTGCGAAATGCAGGACTGTTGACTCCGTACGCCGTGGAGACCAGGTATCCTGGGCCCTGGATCGAGATCGGCGACTCCGAAGTGCAAGAGGCCCTGCGGGCAGCGGAACGGACAGTTGCGTGGGCGCGGATCACCATTGCGCAGTTCGGGAAGAGGGGAACATGACGATACAAGCGCTTCGTCCCTGGACCGACCTCGTGAAACTGCACCCCGATGTCGAAGGGGGCGCGCTCATGGAGGCGGTCCTCGCGTCCCTCGCCGGGAAAGCGGGCTACAACCGCGTGCTCAAGCCTCGCACCCCGTTCGGCAGAGGCAGGTCCCATACCCTGGCGTCGCTTGGGCTCGCCCCGCGCGTCTGTTTTCGGCGGACGGCGGACCGCCCGGCTGGCGTGACCATTGCTTCGCTCACGCACTTCCCCTACATTTTGCCTCAGCCCCGTCCCTCCCACCAAAGTAGTCAGGGCTCCCCGCTCTTTGCCTCGCCTTCGGCACCCGCTTAACTGCCGTCCTCCACAGAGGGACCCCCTTTCCCCTTGTGCAACACACAGCTTACTAAGCTCCCCCTATCCTTGTCACCGTTGACTAAAGCGAGTATACTTCCGTTTCAATGCCTAGAATATTCGACAATATCGAGCAATCGCTCCTGCCGGCGCTGCAACAGACCATTGAGGTAGCCGATCGCGCCGACTTCTGCGTGGGGTACTTTAACCTTCGCGGATGGAAGCAGCTCGACTCGTACATTGAGCAATGGTCCGGGGGAGAAGGCCATTGCTGCCGCCTTCTGGTGGGGATGCACCGTCCGCCACAAGATACCTTACGCGAAGCGATGAGCATCGTGAAGCGCGACGGGGCGATCGATAACCAGACGGCCTTGCGTCTCAAGAAAACCCTTGCTCAAGAATTTCGCGAACAGTTAGCCCTGGGTATTCCAACCAACGAGGATGAAGCCGGTCTGCGACGCCTGGCCGCTCAGATCAAAGCGAAGAAAGTCGTTGTGAAGCTCTTCCTCAAGCACCCACTCCATGCCAAGCTCTATTTGTTGTTCCGGCCTGATCCCATCAATCCGACTGTCGGATACCTCGGCAGCAGCAACCTGACCTTCGCGGGGCTCTCTCAGCAAGGCGAATTGAACGTGGACGTGCTCGACCATGATGCCTGCAACAAGTTGGCCGCGTGGTTCGAGGACCGTTGGAACGATCACTGGTGCTTGGACATCTCGGATGAGCTGGCACGCATCATCGAAGAAAGCTGGGCGCGCGAGACACCAATCCCTCCCTATCAGATCTACGTCAAGATGGCCTATCACTTGTCGCAGGAGGCCCGCGCTGGGCTCTCCGAGTTTCGCATCCCCCGAGATTTTGGTCAGAAGTTGTTCGAGTTTCAGACAGCGGCGGTAAAGATCGCCGCGCATCACCTGAACAAGCGTGGGGGTGTACTGATCGGGGACGTGGTGGGTCTTGGCAAAACACTGATGGCAACTGCCCTGGCGCGTATCTTCGAGGACGATCAATACCTGGAGACGCTGATCATCTGCCCGAAAAACCTGGTTCCAATGTGGGAGGACTACCGTGCCCAGTATCGCTTGCGGGCGAAAGTGCTCTCAATCAGCCGGGCCACGCGCGAGTTGCCTCACCTTCGGCGATACCGTCTCTTGCTGATTGATGAGAGCCATAACCTACGCAACCGCGAAGGCAAACGTTACCGCGCGATCCAGGAGTACATCCAGGAGAACGAAAGCAAATGCATCCTGCTGTCCGCCACGCCATACAATAAGACCTATCTTGACCTCTCCAGCCAACTACGCCTGTTCGTGCAGGAAGACAAAGACTTGGGAATTCGCCCCGAGCGGAAGCTTCGCGAGGTCGGCGAAACCGAGTTCATCCGCAAGCACCAGTGCCCGGTACGCTCCCTGGCGGCCTTCGAGAAGAGCGAGCATGCCGATGACTGGCGGGAGCTGATGCGCCTGTATATGGTGCGCCGCACGCGCAGCTTCATTCAGGACAATTACGCGCACACTGACCCCGCCAACGGGCGCAAGTACCTAACCTTTGAAGACGGCAGCCGGTCGTACTTTCCCAAGCGCCTGCCGAAGACCGTCACGTTCAGGATTGACGAAACGAACCTCGCCGATCAGTACGCCCGGCTCTATGCCGACAACGTGGTGGAGGCCATCAATGCGCTCAACCTTCCCCGGTATGGTCTGGGGAACTATGTGTCTGCCTCGCCGCATCGGCCGCCGACGCAGGCCGAAGCGAAGTTACTGCAAGACCTCTCCCGCGCGGGCAAGCGCCTCATGGGGTTCTGCCGGACGAACTTGTTCAAGCGACTGGAAAGCAGCGGTCAGGCCTTCTTGCAATCCATCGAGCGACATATCCTGCGCAATTTCGTGTACCTGCATGCCATCGAAACCGGTCAGCCCGTGCCCATCGGTACGCAGGACTCGGAGATGCTCGATACACGATTCTCCGATGAAGACAGCGAAGGTGGCCTGTTTGACGACGATGAGAACGGCGAGGGGCTTCTGTCGCCAGAGGCCGCTTCGCTACGGACCGAGGCGGGGTTCAAGAGCCGTGCAAAAGAGATTTACGCCGAGTACGCCGCGCAATACAGGCGGCGTTTCAAATGGCTGTCGCCAGGTCTTTTCGTCAAGACACTGGAAAACGATTTACGCGGTGATGCGGAGGCCCTGCTCAAGCTCTTACAGGCGTGCGGTGAGTGGAACGCGGGCAAAGACGCTAAGCTCGACGCCCTGCTCACTCTTCTGACCAGGAAGCACCCGAACGAGAAGGTCATTGTCTTTACCCAGTTCGCCGACACCGTCCGCTATCTGGCTGGCCAATTAGAGGCGCGTGGCATCGCGAAACTCTCCGGAGTGACCGGCGACTCGCCGGACCCGACCGCGCTGGCATGGTGTTTCAGCCCGGATAGTAATAATAAGCTGACCCATATCAAGCCGGGTGAGGAACTTCGAATCCTGGTGGCGACAGATGTCCTCAGTGAGGGGCAAAACCTGCAAGATTGCGCCGTCGTCGTCAACTACGACCTGCCGTGGGCGATCATCCGGCTTGTGCAGCGCGCGGGGCGCGTAGACCGCATCGGGCAGAAGGCCGAGAACATTCTGTGTTACTCGTTTCTCCCGGCCGACGGCGTGGAGCGCATTATCCGGCTTCGCGCGCGCGTCCGCCGGCGCTTGCGGGAAAACGCCGAGGTTGTCGGTACGGATGAGGCGTTTTTTGAAGATGACCGCAACGACCAGACGGTGCTGGACCTCTACAACGAGAAATCCGGTATTCTCGATGGCGACGCCGAAACAGAGGTGGATCTGGCGTCCTACGCCTACCAAATCTGGAAGAACGCCGTCACTGCCGACTCAAGCCTGCAAAAAATCATTCCGGAACTGCCGCCTGTTGTTTACTCCACGCGGGCGCACCAGCCGAATGAGACACAACCCGAAGGCGTGCTCGTCTATCTACGGACCGCCGAAGGGAATGACGCGCTGGCCTGGATTGACAAGCAGGGGGGCGGTGTCACCGAATCGCAGTTTGCGATCCTCCAAGCGGCGGCTTGCGCGCCAGACACAACGGCGCTGCCGCGTCAGAATAACCACCACGAACTGGTCCAGACAGGCGTCGAGCTGATCGTGAAAGAGGAAAAGTCCGTCGGCGGCCAGTTGGGCCGGCCGTCGGGCGCGCGCTTCCGCACGTACGATCGGCTCAAGCATTACGCCGAGCAGGTCAAGGGCACGCTGTTTGAGTCGCAGGAACTCCATAAGGCCATCGATGACATCTACCGCTACCCCCTGCGTCAATCCGCCGTGGATACACTCAACCGCCAACTGCGCAGCGGCATTTCCGATGAAGCCCTCGCCCAATTGGTCATCGCCTTGCGCGACGAAGGACGCCTGTGCCAGATTCACGAGGAAGAGCAGGCGCAGGATCCGCGCATCATCTGTTCGATGGGTCTGACGGTTCCCCCAAACTGAGCGCTGAGCATGCCGCTCGACGTCACGCGTACTCGCCAGTATCTGAGCCGCTTCGATTTCAAGACGCTGTTCCTCGAAGAGTTGGGCTGGGACTCGCACACCGCCTCGGTTGAT
Organism: Candidatus Methylomirabilis sp.; assembly: GCF_028716865.1. NCBI lineage: Bacteria > Methylomirabilota (SeqCode) > Methylomirabilia (SeqCode) > Methylomirabilales (SeqCode) > Methylomirabilaceae (SeqCode) > Methylomirabilis (SeqCode) > Methylomirabilis sp. (SeqCode). The sequence continues at coordinate 26,537 of NZ_JAQUOY010000003.1, forward strand.
GCGGTCAGTGACGGCCAGACCTTTGCGCTGACCGCCATCGCTCAGAAGCGCGGCATGGTGGCCTTCATCTGCTCACCGAACGGGCCGTCCGGCATCCCCGAATATCCCACGCGGCGCAAGATCGAACGGCAGGTCGCAAAATCCGTCCAGGAACATCTCATCATCTACACCGACCCTGCTCAGACCACGCAAATCTGGCAGTGGGTCAAACGCGAGGTCGGCAAGCCGACCGCCTGCCGGGAGCATACCTACCACCGCGCGCAGCCAGGCGATGCGCTCATTCAGAAGCTGCAAGTGATCGCGTTCAGCCTGGACGAAGAGGAGCGTCTGAGTCTGGTGGACGTCACCAGCCGGACGCGAACCGCGTTCGATGTCGAGCGCGTCACTAAACGCTTCTATGACGTCTTCCAGAAAGAGCACGCGGCCTTCCTGAAGTTCCTGAAGGGCATTCCCGACGAGGAACTCCAACGCTGGTACGTCTCCGTCATGCTCAACCGCTTGATGTTCGTCTACTTCATCCAGAAGAAGCACTTCCTGGATGGCAATCCGGACTATCTGCGTAGCAAGCTGGCGGAAAGCCTGGCACGGGGGAAAGACCGCTTTTATCGGGAGTTCTTGTGCCCGCTCTTCTTCGAGGGCTTCGCGAAGAAAGACTCTGAACGATCGACAGCGACGAACCGGCTCCTAGGCAAGGTGCCGTACCTCAACGGCGGCCTGTTCCTGCGCCACCAGATCGAGGAGCAGCACGGCAAGGACATCCAGATCGCCGATGCCGCCTTCGAGAAATTGTTCAGCTTCTTCGAGCAATACCACTGGCACCTGGACGAACGGCCTCTTCGTCGGGACGACGAAATCAATCCCGATGTGCTGGGCTACATCTTTGAGAAGTACATCAACCAGAAGCAGATGGGTGCGTACTACACGAAGGAGGACATCACCGGCTACATCAGCCAGAACACCGTCGTCCCGTTTCTGTTCGATACCGCCAGACAGAAGTGCAAGATCGCCTTCGAAGGAGAGTCGTCCATCTGGCGGCTGTTGCAGGCTGATCCCGATCGCTACTTCTATGGGGCGGTGAAAAAGGGTGCCGAGTTACCATTACCTCCGGACATCGCGGCGGGGTTGAGCGATGTATTAAAGCGCACCGGGTGGAACAGGCCCGCGTCTGCCGGTTACGCCCTGCCCACGGAAATCTGGCGTGAGGTTGTGGCAAGGCGCACGCGGTACGAGGACGTCAAGGGCAAACTGGCCAACGGGGAGATCCGCGACATCAACGACCTCATCACCTACAACCTGGACATCCGACAGTTTGCGCAGGACGTGATCGAAAACTGTGAAGGCCCGGAACTACTCAGGGCCTTCTATCACGCGATCGAGAAGGTCACGGTGCTGGATCCCACCTGCGGGTCAGGGGCCTTCCTCTTTGCGGCGCTCAATATCCTCGAACCCCTCTATGAGGCATGCTTGGATCGGATGGAGGTCTTTTTGGATGAATTGGAGCGATCCGGCGTGAAGCACCGGCCCGAGAAGTTCAGCGACTTCCGCAAACTCCTCGATCGCGTCGCGTCTCACCCGAACCCCCGCTACTTCATCCTGAAGTCCATCATTGTCAACAATCTCTATGGTGTGGACATCATGGAAGAGGCGGTGGAGATCTGCAAGCTCCGCCTGTTCCTCAAGCTCGTTGCGCAGATCGAGCGGGTCGAGCACATCGAGCCGCTGCCCGACATCGACTTCAACATCCGTGCAGGCAACACGCTCGTGGGCTACGCCAATCTGGAAGAGATCAAGAAGTCCATGGAGGGGGATTGGGTCAAGCTGCAGTCGTTGCCGGCCATTGAAGAGAACGCCGAGATCGCCGATCGGGCCTTCCAGCAGTTTCACGAGATGCAGACCGAACACGGTATGGAGGCCAAAGACTTCGCCGACGCCAAGTTGGAACTCTGGAGACGGCTGAAGGTGCTGGAGGATGAACTCAACCGCTACCTTGCCCAGGAATACGGCGTCCCTCCTCCCTCGGAGGGAGAGGGTCGGGGTGAGGGGAAAAGGAAGTCCCCTGCATACGAGAAGTGGCTTGCTTCTCATAAGCCGTTCCACTGGTTCATCGAGTTCTACCGAATCATGAAAAGCGGCGGATTCGACGTGGTCATCGGCAACCCGCCATATGTGGAGTACCGATTGGTTAAGGACATATACAAGTTATCATCGGATCAATATAAATCAGAAAACGCAGGTAACTTGTATGCGTTCTGTATGGAAAGATCATGTGTATTACTTGGCAAAACCGGTTGGTTTGGGATGATTGTGCCCGCAGCCGTTCTTGGTCTGGATGAGACGCTCTGTCTTCGTGACGTGCTTCTTAGAAAGTTCCCTATGAATTTTTGCAGCACATACGCTATCAGGCCTTCTAAATTGTTCGACGGAGTTGACCAGAGACTCTGTATTTATCTCGGCATGGACGGAAAAGAATGTGCTCCTATCGTCTGGACAACCAAGTATCGTCATTGGAATTCAGAAGAACGCCCTGCGCTCTTTGCAAGGCTTGAATATGTAAGAACGCTCACTCATCACCGACTCAAGAGGATACCGCAGGTAGGAAGTCATGAGGCGGTCAGCATATTGGCCAAGCTAGAAGCCAGGAGCGAAAAAGTTGTCCTGAGCTATTATTCCAATGGTCCTTCTGGGTACGATATGCACTATCACCGTAGCCCCAGATACTGGATCAGGGCAATGGACTTTGAGCAGTATTTCAAGAGTCCGACTAGAACCCGTTCTATTCATCACTTCCGTGACCTGCATTTTAAGGATAAGCGCGAAGCAAGGGTTGTCGGTGCTGCCTTGAATAGCTCGCTGTTCTTCTACTGGTTTGTGTCGGTGGGCAACGGACGGAACATCACGGGCACTGATGTCGAGCAATTCCCATTGGGTAATTTGAGCGAGGACATCGTCAACGAACTTCCCAGGCTATTCGACAAGCTCATGAAGGACTATAAGGTGCATTCCTTCATCAGAGTACGGCAAGACTGTGAATTTCAGGAGTTTCGCCCAAGCATGTCCAAACCAATCATCGATGAGATCGACCGCGCGCTGGCGAAGCACTACGGCTTCACGGATGAGGAGCTGGACTTCATCATCAACTACGACATCAAGTACCGCATGGGTGGGAGCGACAATGACGGTGATGAATGAGTTCACAGACCCGGAATGATGACCTATGCCCATGCTTGATGACCTACATGCGGACGACAACCTTCACCGCGCATGGGGTTGGCTTCGCCGCAATTCTGACGCCTCGTACAAGCACTACTTCCGCGACCTCTACGCAATCTACGCGATCGCGGATATCCGATTATTGAGGCGACTACAGGACCGTCTGCGGCGCGGCATCTACGAGCCGACCCGGGCCTGTAAGCTTTTCTTCCCCAAGCCATCCGGTATCCTCCGTCCGTATTCGCTCCTGACCATCGAAGACCAAATCGTCTATCAGGCGGCCATCAATCTCGTCGCTGAGCGGCTTTTCCAAAAGGTCAAGCACCGCTACAACAAGGAAGTGTTCGGCCACCTCTATGCTGGCAAGACGAGCTCGTGGTTCTATCGAAAATGGAGTGACGGCTACAAGGCGTTTAATGATGCTGCCCGGGTGGCCTTCGTCGACGGCTTTCGATTCGCGGCCAGTTTCGACTTTACGGCTTGTTACGACAGCTTGGATCATGGCGTCCTGCGGCACATGCTTCACAAAATTGGCTGCGACAAGGACTTCGCCGAGGTGTTAACGAAATGGCTCAGCGTCTGGACCGCTACGGACCACGGGATCTACCATAATCACGGCATCCCGCAGGGACCGCTCAGCTCCGGATTGCTATCTGAGGTGGTTCTTCGCCACTTTGACGACCGCCGCAAGTTCGAGGGCAAGGTCCGCTACTTCCGCTACGTGGATGACATTCGCTTGTTCGCAAAGTCCGAGGGCGACCTCCGGCGGTTGCTGGTACGGCTAGATATCCTGAGCAAGGACATCGGGCTCTTTCCACAGTCCAACAAGATCAGCATTCACGAGGTCAAGGACATTGAGGCCGAGGTCAAGTCCATCAGCAACCCGACGGAAAGCTCGATTCGCAGCAGAATCGTCAACCAGGATCGCCTGCGCAAGCGGCTAGTCAGCCTGACGCCGCACTTTCGCGTGAAGGATTCGACTCGGTTCAAGTATCTGCTGGCTCATGCGCAGCCCAATGCGAAGCTCACCGCCCGTCTTTGGCGAATATTCGAGAATCAACCCGAGTTTTACGTGCAGTTCGCTCGCTATCTGGAGCGCTACCGCCGACTGCCACGCCGCACGGCTCAACGTCTCCTAAAGGAAATCGAACGGCAGGAGCTGTATCCGGCCATACGTGCCGCTCTGCTCGCTGCTGCCGATGGTCGCCTCGCGGACCAACATGCGCGATCCTTGGCAACACTTGTCAAAAGTACAATTTGGAAGCCTAGAGACATGCCGGCTGATCTGTTCGCGGCTGCGGGACGGATGCTCCTCACCGGTGGGCGGCTGACGCTCGCCCAATTGCGGTACGCATGCCAGCGAGAGAAACCTTGGTGGGGACGCGCGCAGATCGTGCTTGCTTTGAACCCGACGAATGTCACTCATGAGGCGCTGGCGGGAATTCTCAATGACGCCTTGCGTGACAAACATAGCGACGTGGCGCTCGCCGCGGCTTTTGGCGCAGCGATGAACGGCGTCGTCCTGAAGTCGCCCCGGAAAACGATCGAGCCAACGGCAGCAGAGGTGCTGAAGGAACTGGGCGTAATTGCTCGTACGCCGCCGCCTCCGTGTGGAATCGATTCGAGCCTGCGGAGAATGCTCGGAACGGTTCCAGCCATCAAGTGGAAGACCGTCTTCGGCGGGAACTATCGACATGTGGAGAAGCATATCGTTCATGCGCGAGCACTCGCCGACACGAACGTCAGCGCGTGGGTGAACGCCATGGACGTATTCAACGACTGGTTGCTGGTCGCACTCTACGCGCACGACGGATCGCTCGGCAGCTATACGTCGGGACAAATCGGATCAATCTTACATAGCAAACGACTGAAGAAAACGTACCCCGCGCTTCACGCGCTGGTTGTAGGTATACACAAAAAACGGCTGGAAAGTCTCTTATCGCACGCCAAGACCAAGAGCAGCGGCAGGCCCACAAGGCCCATCAAGTGGGGGTATCTCAAGACCGGGAAAGCGCTACTTCGAAAGGCTCTTGAGGAGCAGGCGAAAAAGTGGTGACGACGGTCGGACCAGTAGGGGGCAAGCGGGGCAAGGGGGCTCAATGGGAATTGTATAAACCTCCCGCTGAAGGATGAATGTCCCCCATGTCTATACAAATCCTGATGCCGTGCATGCTCGCAACTTGAAGAAGAATGGGGAGTTATGATTCATATAGATCGGAGTCAATCCGAATTGGTTACAGAATATGGTTATACAATTCCTGCATCATGGCTCCTATCATGGAGGTAAATTGTATTTACCCAATAGGTAAATATATTTATTGACATGGAAACAGAATGGAGATAACCTTTAGCTCTAGGAAATTGCAAAAAGTCTGCAACTCAGAAAAAGAGATGCGGGCCAGGTTCGGTAAGCCATTGGCCGAAAGGCTCCAGCAGCGGTTGGCCGAACTCAAGGCAGCGGACACGCTTGAAGATATCCGGCGATTGCCCTCAGCTCGCTGCCACGAATTATCACAGAACCGAAAAGGGCAACTTGCTGTCGATGTGGTGCATCCCAAACGACTCATCTTCGAGCCGGACCACAATCCGGTGCCTCACAAAACGGATGGTGGTCTTGATTGGTCTCATGTCACGAAAATTCGAGTGATCGAAATCATTGACTACCATTGAAGAACTCATGACCAGAAAATCTACAGCAAAACGATACGTTTTTGAGCCAGAGTACGCTGTACCTCCGGGCCGAACGTTACAGGAGACCATTGATGCTCTGGGGATGGGGCAACGGGATCTGGCCACACGGGCTGGACTCTCGGCCAAACATATCAATCAGATTATCCGAGGAGTCGCCACCATTTCTCATGAAACGGCGATTCGGCTGGAACAGGTTACCGGTGTGTCGGCGCGGATGTGGAACAACCTTGAGGTCAACTACCGAGAACAATTAGCCAAGTTGGAAGAAAAAAAGCGTCTTGAACATGACTTGGCTTGGTTAAAGAAGATTCCCACTGGCGAATTGATCAAGCGCGGGAAGATTGAAAAACAGACAGACCGGGTGCTTATGCTGAAAGCGGTATTAGGCTTTTTCGGGGTTGCCGATGTGGAGGCGTGGAACAAAATTTGGTTGAGCCCTACCGTTGCCTACCGCAAGTCGGCGGTATTTCAGGGAAAACCCGAGGCCATGGCAACATGGTTGCGATTAGGGGAACTGGCGGCAAGAGCGGTCCCGTGTGCCCCGTTCGACAAGTCAAGATTCCGCTCCGTTCTTCACGAGATACGAGCCATCACGCTAGAAAAACCGGAGGTTTCTGTACCCAAAATGAAGGGGCTCTGCGCAGACGCTGGAGTTGCCATGGTGTTGGTCCCGGAGATTAGGAACGCCCCCGTAAGCGGGGCGACACGATGGCTGACTCCAGAAAAGGCCATGCTCCAACTGAGCCTTCGTTATAAGACCAATGACCAATTCTGGTTTACCTTCTTTCATGAGGCAGGGCACATACTGTGTGGTGGGAAAAAGGAGGTCTTCATTGACCTTAATCATGCGACAGGAAAAGGGGAAATGGAGGCCGATAGCTTTGCCGCGGATCATCTGATCCCACCTCGTAGTGCAAGCGAATTGAACGGGTTGAAGAGTACGTGGGCTATTGAAGCCTTCGCCGAGTCCATTGGTATTGCACCGGGCATCGTGGTAGGACGGCTCCAACATGAAGGGATGATTGGTCACGACCAGTTCAATGGGCTGAAGATGCGGTATCAGTGGGCGCAGCAATAGTGTCTTAGTGGACAAGGCCACAGGGGGCTATTGACCTTGCTTGCCACTTCTTGGATTCATCCGGACGATTCTGCCTACCCTCCCGTTCTTCCCAGCCTTCTTGGCAACGATGCACCATCTCGCGTCACCGTGCTGGGTGATCTCAACATTCTGAATCAGAAATCGCTGGCGCTATTCTGCTCGGTGAAATGCCCCGGCAATCTCATCTTGCAAACCTACGACCTTGCGCAGCGCTTGCGGCAATCCGGCGTTACCGTGATCGGCGGGTTTCATTCACCGATGGAGCGCGAGTGCCTGACGATCCTACTGCGCGGCACGCAGCCGGTCATTGCGTGTCCGGCCCGAAGCCTTTCCGGCATGCGAATCCCGGCCGTGTACAAGCAGCCGCTCGAACAAGGCAGGATGCTGCTCCTGTCGCCCTTTGCCGATACAGTACGCCGTGCGACTGTAGAAACGGCCATGCTCCGGAACCGCGTTGTTGCCGCAGTCGCCGGCGCGATCTTCGTGGCCCATGCGGAACTCCAGAGCAAAACCGAGCAGTTCTGCCGCGAGGTGCTTGCATGGCGGAAGCCGCTCTATACATTGGCCGACAACGCGAACGGCCACCTGCTCACGATGGGCGCTCAACCGTTACGTCTTAATGATCTGTCTCTGTTGCTCAGATGAAATGCATCGGGAGTCTTTTCAGGCTGCTTCACAGGCGCCGTTGGCGTACTCGGAGCTCAACCGTTCGACAGGTTCATGGTTTCCGCCTACCTGCGCACGCCATAAAAATACTTGACACTGGGTCTTGGGTAATTAGTATATATGGTGCAAAATGTACGAATCGGTCAAATTGATATATTTAACTTTAGCAGAATGGCAGACCTACTTATGTAGCGTTAGCTTAACAGTAAAAGGGGAGGAGTGTTGTAGCCATGAGGACGGTAAGCGCGACAGAAGCGAAGAGTAAGTTGTCCGATTTATTGTCAAGCACCGAATATAACCAGGAACGAATCATCATTGAGCGCAGCGGCCGGCCGGCCGCTGTCCTCATTAGTGTGGGGGACCTTGCGTTCCTTGAGGAGGTGGAGGATCGCCTTGCATCCTATGAAATTGAAAAAGCGCTCAAGAAGACCAAGCGCTCCCGCCCCATTGAGCAGGTGATTGTTGATTATGAGAAGAAGCATAAGATCCAGCTCATAGATTTGAAGGGTGCGGGTGATGGGCCGGACAAGTAATTACTACGATATGAATCTCCATGAAGAGGCCGAAAAGCACGTTATACGGTACCCGCCAAAGCAGTTCAAGCAAGTTATCACAAAGGTTTTTAGCCTGAGAAAAAATCCACGGCCTCAAGATGCCAAGGAACTCAAAGGCTATCCAGGTGCCTTTCGGGTGGATCAAGGTGAATACCGAGTCATTTATCTCGTAGACGATGATCAGCGCCTGATCACGGTGATGAAAATCGGCAAGCGGAACGACGAAGAAGTGTACCGCCATCTTGAGAGCCTCAAGCAAGCCTTCCTCGCAGGTACCTTGAAGCGGCGATAGGCCGCCTGATTCTTCCCTTATGGATATCGTGTCACACGGGCTGTGGGGTGGGATCGCCTTCGGACGGGCAAACCGACGGAGTTTCGGTCTGGCGTTTGGGTTTGGTATTCTCCCGGATCTGGTGCCGTTCGGCCCCTTTCACGTCGGTGTTCTTCTCGGGCTTGCTCAGCGGCCGCATTTTGGTCACGAACCCCCTGATCCGTCCCTCTTCCCGGCTTATGTCCATCGCGCGTACAGTGTCACGCACAGTCTGGTCGTCTTCCTTTTAGCGTTCGCGCTCTTGTGGGTGGTATTCCGGATGCCGATCTGGGAGTCTTTTGCCTGGGGGTTCCATATTCTCCTGGATATCTTCACGCATTCCACCCGATTTTTTCCCACACCGTTTCTCTGGCCGATTTCGGATTTCAAGGTCAACGGCTGGCATTGGGGCCGGTCTGAGATCTTCATCCCCAACGTGGTTTTGCTTGTACTGCTCTATGTCTGGTTCTTGTATCGCCGGCGGAGGGTAGGGGATTCGAACGAGCCGACTGGATCGGGACAGGCAGCGCGACGGTGCCAAACAAGGGAGAATCAGGGGATATCATGAACCACTGGAAGTTGGTGGAGGGTAGGGGATTCGAACCCCTGGCCTCGGCGTTGCGAACGCCGCGCTCTCCCAACTGAGCTAACCCCCCATTAAGAGCAGCGTTCAGCGATCAGCTTTCAGCGTGTGTGGGGCTTCCTTGGTGAACGACTGATCGCTAGGACTGAAGGCGTCAATAAATTAGCGGAAAGCGACCGGTTTGTCCAGTGACCTTTTTGGGCAGGACGTGAAGTCAGTTGGTTACCTCGCCTGGCCTGCTACCCGCATCAGATCCTCGGTCGTGTAAATCGCCTCTAACTCATACCCGTTTTTCTGCAACTCCTCGCGGCCGCCCTCCTGCCGGTCTACAAGTGCCAGCACCTTGACGATCTGAAAGCCGGCATGCAACGCGCCGTCGATCGCCTTGAGGGTCGAGGCGCCTGTCGTGACGACATCTTCAATGATCACAACCCTCGTGCCTAGCCGCTCGAACCCCTCGACCCATTTTTGAGCTCCATGTCCTTTCGGCTCCTTTCGGACACTGAAGGCCTGGATCGGCGTTCCTTGAAGCGCGCTGTGATAGGCGATGGCGTAGGCAATCGGATCGGCGCCGAGGGTGAGTCCTCCGACGGCGGCGATCTGCTCCCCATCGCTTTGTTTCATAGCTTTGATCCGCTCGAAGAAGAGCCGGCCGAGGAGCGGCATCGCCTCTGACATGAACGTCGTCTGCTTGCAGTTGATGTAGTAACGGCTCTTCCGGCCGGAGGCCAGGGTGAAGACAGGCTCGGCGCTGTATTGGAAGGAGTGCTGAACCAGCAATCTCAGGAGTTGGTCTCTTGAGGTATCCACGGGGGTGAGAATACACGAGGAGGATGAAGTTGTCTAGATCGTACAGCGAGGGTGAGCCTGCTTTTCCAGGTATTGCTGATGGTATTCCTCCGCCCGGTAAAAGGTCGAGGCTGGTGTGATCTCGGTCACGATCGGCTGGTGGTGCTTTCCGCTGAGTTCCAGTGTCCGTTTGGACGCGAGCGCGACAGCCTGCTGGTCGGCATCGTGAAAGAAGATCACGGACCGGTACTGCGCGCCGTGGTCCGGCCCCTGACGATTCAGGGTGGTTGGATCATGGATCGACCAGAAGAGAACGAGGAGTTCGTTGTAGGAAACCTGCGAAGGGTCATACTCTATCTCGACAACCTCCGCATGGCCGGTCGTACCGGAGCAGACATCATGGTAGGTCGGGTTCTCGAAGGCGCCGCCCATGTAGCCGACGGCCGTCGAGACGACACCCGACACTCGACAGAATTCGGCTTCGACACCCCAGAAGCAGCCCGCCCCAAACGTAGCCTTTTTCATCGGTTCGTGAGGATTACTCAATGACTTGGACGCCTTTCCAGAAGGCGACGCGGCCGGCAATCTGCTTCGCGGCTGCCTTTGGCGAAGGGTAGTACCAGGCCGCATCGGGATTGACCGCATCGCCGACAATGAGGTCGTAGTAGCTGGCTTCGCCTTTCCAGTGACAGGTTGTATGGGTGGTACTCTCGCGGAGATAGTCGGGTCTGATCGAGGACAGGGGAAAGTAGTAGTTGCCCTCGACGATCACGGTGTTGTCGCTCTCGGCAATGATCGCTCCGTTCCAGATGGCCTTCATGCTCCTGACTCCCTGGCCGTCCCTTCGACATCGATCGGGACAGGTGCTCGCATCGTGGGCTACTTTTTCAGGTCGGACAAGAAAATCTTCAGGATGTCGATAGGGAGCGGAAAGACGATGGTGGAGTTTTTCTCTGTGGCGATCTCGGTGAGCGTCTGCAAGTAGCGAAGCTGGATGGTGACAGGCTCGGTCGCCATGATCCTGCCCGCCTGCGCCAGCTTTTCGGAGGCGATCAGCTCACCCTCGGCGTGGATGATCTTCGCCCGCTTCTCCCGCTCGGCCTCCGCCTGCTTGGCCATGGCTCGCTGCATCTCGTGCGGGAGGTCCACGAGCTTGATCTCTACCACGGTCACCTTGATCCCCCATGGATCGGTGTGCTGGTCAATAATCTGTTGAAGCCGCTGATTGAGCCGCTCTCTCTCGGCCAGCAGTTCGTCCAGCTCGGACTGTCCCAGGACGCTCCGCAGGGTCGTCTGCGCGATCTGCGAGGTGGCGAAGAGGTAATTCTCGACCTGGACGATGGCTCGCTGCGGGTCGATCACCCGGAAGTAGATCACCGCGTTCACCTTGACCGACACGTTGTCCTTGGTAATGACGTCCTGGGAGGGGACGTCCATGGCCACCGTCCGCAGGCTGACCTTCGTCATCCGATCGATCATGGGGATCAGAAGAATCAGACCTGGCCCATTGCCGGTGCCGCCCACATTCACGATCGCCTTCGCGAGGCGGCCCAGACGGAAGATCACGGCCCGTTCGTATTCAGGGAGTATACGGACCGAGCTGGCAAGGACGAAAAGTGCCAGGATGAGGAGAGAGAGTATCGGGATCAAGCCGAAAGCAGTCGAGAGAATCTCCACGGGATTCATGCCTGCCCTCCCTGTCGCTGTTGCGTTGATATCGCATCGGCTTCAACGGCTACCACCTCGTTCTCTTTGCTGACGAATAGCATGAGCCCCTGTACCGCCAGGACTCTGACCTTGTCGCCGGGCTCAGCCCCATCCTCGCAGTGAGCCGACCAGAGCTCGCCTCCCACCAGGACGCTTCCCTCCGGTTTGAGCGACGTCCTGACCGTGCCGATCTGCCCGATGAGGCCCTCTGCGCCGGTAGTAGTCTTTTGGCGTTGGGCCCGCAGCGCCATGGTGACGACAAAACCGAAGAATGCTGCCGTGGCCGCGGTGGTCAACAGGATAGCGCTGAGCGAGATCCGCATGAACGGCTCGGGACTTTTAATCAGCATCATGGAGCCGAGGATCATGGCCGCAATACCGCCCACGGCAAGTATCCCATGGGAGACCACCTTCACCTCAGCGATGAACAGGATGATCGCCAACAGGATGAGGAGCAGCCCGGCGTAGCTGATGGGCAGGGTCTGAAAGGCGTAAAAGGCCAGAATCAGGCAGATACCTCCGAGCACTCCCGGCAGGATGGCGCCGGGGGTCGAGAGTTCGAAGTAGAGCCCGGCCAGGCCCAACATTAACAACATGTAGGCAATGTTCGGATCGGAGATCACCTTCAGGACCTTGTCCCGGAGACCCATCTCGAGCCGCGTGACCTCGATCCCTTTGGTGTGGAGCGTAACCTTGCCGCGGGCCGTCGTGACCTCCCGGCCATCCACCGCCACAAGCAGGTCATCCAGCTTGTCCGCCACGAGGTCGATGATCTTCAGCTTGAGCGCCTCTTTCTCTGTCGCCGAGACACTCTTGCGCACGGCATCCTCGGCCCACTGGACGTTCCGGCCGCGCTGCTCGGCGATGGTCCGGATATAGGCGGCGGCATCGTTGGTGACCTTCTTGCTCATCTCTTTGTCCATCTCGCCCCCCATATTGACCGGGTGGGCGGCGCCGATATTGGTTCCCGGCGCCATGGCGGCCACGTGGGCGGCCAGGGTGATGAAGACGCCGGCGGATGCGGCGCGTGCGCCGCTGGGCGAGACATAGACCACGATCGGGCGCTCCGCCGCCAACATCTCCTTGATGATGGAGCGCATCGAAAGATCAAGGCCGCCCGGGGTGTCCAGCTCAATGACCAACGCCTGGGCCACCTCGCGGTCGGCCTGCTTGATCGCGCGAATAATGTAGTCGGCCGTACTGGGCGCGATGACCCCTTCCAGTTTGATCGCCAGCACGGGCCGGACAGCAGGCTCCGACCTGGAATAGGTGACGACAGGCCACGTCAGCGCGATACCTATCAGTCCAAACCAGACAACGAGCCGTTTAATCATTCGCGTCAGGAGCGACCACGGCTCTTAGCTTGCTGCCACAGCCGCTCCATCTCCTCCAGGCCGACCTCACTGAGACAGCGACCATCCTGCCGGAGTGCTTCCTCGATATATCGGAACCTAGTGGTGAATCGTGTAGTGCTTTTGCGAAGCGCCTCCTCTGCGCTCAGGTTTAAGAACCTGGCAAGGTTGACCAGGCTGAACAGGACGTCTCCCAATTCCGCTTCAACTTCCTCCGGCGCCGCAGATCCGATGGCCTCCTTGAGTTCGCCAAGCTCCTCTTCGACCTTTGCCATCACCCCCGAGATCTCAGGCCAATCAAATCCGACCCTTGCGGCCTTGTCCTGCAGCCGCTGGGCACGGAGGAGGCCGGGCAGCTCTCTGGGGACGCCGTCCAGGGCCGATACGGGGATGGCGGCCGCAGTATTGCGTTCCTTGCGCTTCAGTTCCTCCCATTGCTCCAGGACCTCACGAGCCGTAGACGCCGTGGCGTCGCCAAAGACATGGGGGTGGCGGCGCACCATCTTGTCGGCTGTCGCCGCCAGGACCTGCCCTATGGTAAACTCACGCCGCTCGGCCGCGAGCTGGGCGTGAAACACCACCTGCAAGAGCAGGTCGCCAAGCTCCTCCATGATCTGCTTAGGGTCCCCCTCGTCGATTGCCTCTACTACTTCGTAAGCCTCCTCGATCAGGAACGGCTTCAGGGTCTCCCGCGTCTGCTCCCGATCCCATGGGCATCCGTTATCCGCCCGGAGCCGCTCCATGATTTGCACTAACGCCTCAAGCTGCTCTCCGCTTGCTTCCGCCATTCGGCCTCCTCGAAGTTGTAAGATCGCTGTTTTTTCTACAATAAGTATAGTCTCCGCCGGCGTTCCGGGCAAAGTGAATCTCCCCCGGGTAGTCGGGTATCACGACAAATGCTTTGACAAGGGGGGAGACGAACAGCTACCTTACGATTTCACCGACTACCCCACGAGGCGACGACAATGGACCCTTTCTATATCGGCCTGGCCTTTGGTAGTGCCGCTGCTGCCGCAAATGTGGTGGGCGGGCTCCTGGTTACGATCAAACGGCGATGGGATGAGGCGCTGCTCAAGTACTTCATTGCCCTTGGGGCCGGCTTCATGCTGGGGGCCGCCTTCCTCGGCATGATTCCGGAGAGCATGCGTCTCACAGACCACGCCCCCCTGCTCATTCTGGCCGGGTATCTCCTGATCCATTTTGCTGAACACATCCTGGCCTCGCATTTTCACTTCGGTGAGGAGACCCACGTGGAGGCCGTCTTGGCGCCCTCGATAAGCCTCTTCGCCCTCGCGGGCCTGTTGATACACACCTTCTTCGATGGGGTATCGATCGCGTCGGGATTCCATGTCAGCGTGGGATTAGGATTCTTAATCTTTGTCGCCGTTGCTCTTCATAAGATTCCCGAGGGGTTCACGGTCGGTTCGATCATGCTGGCTGCGGGCAGGTCTCGCGGGATGGCGATGGCCTCGTCGATTGCGCTGGGTCTCTCGACTATGGTTGGCGTCGTCTTTGCGTCTTACCTCAAGGGGTTGCTGGGATATCGGTTGGCCATATCAGCAGGTGTCATGATCTATGTGGCGGCGTCTGACCTGATGCCTGAGGTGAACCGGGAGAAGGGGATCCTCATGGCGCTCATGGTGTTTGTCGGCGTTCTGCTGTTCTACCTGACCGAGCGGCTGCTCTCGAGTTTCGGCTTCTGAGGCCGGGCGGGCCGATTGTGCTTGCATCCGGCGGTCGGGTTTGCTATAGAAAAGGGACGTGGCGACCGACCACGGACCAGGAGGCGGTGTGGGGAAGAAAGGGCTGATTGCGATTGTGCTTATAAGCCTTTTCCTGCTGACGGCAGGGCCGGTGCGGGGGGAGGTCTATTATCAGATCGGCGAGAACGGGATCGCCCACTTTACCAATGCGCCCACGACACCGCAGTACAGGCTGCTCCAACCTGGGGTATTGTCTTCCACTGTCAAGCTTACGGCTGCGAACATGCCGGAGCTGATCGACGCCTTCGCCGCCGAGTACGAGCTTGACCCTGCCCTGGTTCGGGCCGTGATTCAGGTGGAGTCGAACTTTAATCGCAAGGCCGTCTCACCCAAGGGGGCGCAGGGGTTGATGCAACTCATGCCGGCCACTATCTGGCGTCTTTCAGTAGGTGACGCCTACGATCCTCACGAAAATATCGGAGCCGGCGTTCGGTATCTCCGCCAGCTTCTCAATCAGTTTCAGGGCGATCTGACGCTGGCGTTAGCGGCCTACAATGCCGGCGAGAATGCGGTCCTTCGGTACAAGGGAGTACCTCCCTACCAGGAGACTCGTGATTACGTGGCCAAGGTTATGAGCCTGTACCGGCGCGGGCAACGGGAGCGTTCTGCAAACGGCATGACCAAGGCGGTCGCACAGGTTGCCGCCGCACAGCCGCCGCCCCCTGCGCCGCCCCCGTCCATCTACAAGGCGGAGGCGTCTGATACTATCCTGTACTCCAATATCCCGCCGATCGTCCATTCCCCGTAGTGCCGTGTTTCACGCATGCCCTTACAATCCGTTCGTGGTGAGCCCTTCGACTGGGTTCAGGACAGGCTTGTCGAACCCATGAACGGAACCCATTGAAATACTTCACTCTTCGACAGGCTCAGGGCGAACGGAATGTGGAAAGAAGCGTTGGATATACTACACTAGGGGCCTGACGCGCCGTCGTCACCCACTGGTGTCATTGTAGACTTCTACTCTGGTATCGTTTGACCGTTGTTCTCGCCCTTGTTTCAATATTTGAGCTGAGACGTTAAACAGCAGAGGGAAAAAGCTTGACACGATGCTTTGCGCAAATTAGATTATGGGCTTTGTGGCTAAGCAACGATAGGTCGTTTTGAGCGGCAACCGTAACTGAAAATGGTGGAAAGGAGAAGGAGGAATGTCGATGCGTGACATCATGGTTGGTGAGTCATTGGCGGGTGACGGTAATGAGGTAGCGCACATTGATCTGATGATCGGTCCCAAGAACGGTCCGGTCGGCACCGTCTTCGCACAGCGTCTTGCTCAGCAGAGTGCGGGCCACAGCGCCCTTCTGGCGGTCGTAGCGCCGAATTTGCTGGCGAAGCCTGCGACGGTTATGTTCAACAAGGTGACAATCAAGGGAGCGAAGCAGGCGGTTCAGATGTTCGGCCCAGCCCAGGCGGCCGTGGCGAAGGCCGTAGTCGATAGCGTCGCAGAGGGCGTGATCCCCGCGAAGGATGCTGAAGATCTCGCGGTTGTTGTCGGCGTCTTCATCCACTGGGAGGCCAATGACAATAAGAAGATCTTCGACTACAACTATCAGGCGACTAAGGAGTCGATCGCGCGGGCATTGGCCGAGCAGCCCTCGATGAGCGAGATCTTGGCGCAGAAGGATAAGGTCAAGCATCCATTCGCCTAGTCGGATCGATACGAGGTAAGATTACAGAGTAGGATCACCTATATCGAAGGGGGCTGCCGGGCGAGCGTTGAGGGTCTGATCGACCCCTTGCCCGTCGGCCCCTTTGATTTGTTTTGTTGAGTGAGGACCTATGGCGACCGAGCGAAAGCATCTGCTCTATTTTTTGACGACGGAAACCCAACCGAGTCCGTTTGACATCAACATGGCGTATGATGCAGGTTTCCACGCCGTGATTCCATATGGTGGTGTGAATGAGGAGTCTGCAGTCCTGCTGGTGCAGGATATTATCTTTTCTCGAGGACCGAAAGGCGCCAAGTTCAGTGCGCTCTTCATCGGGGGTAACGACATAGACTCGGCCGAGCGGGTCCGTCAAGCCGCCGCAAAGAGTATGTTTCCCCCTTTCCAGGTGTCGATGATGATCGATCCCAAGGGGTCCTATACCACGGCCGTCGCGCTGGTCGCCAAGGCGGAGAAGGCGCTGGGCGGATTGCGCGGCAAACAGGTAGCTATCCCTGGCGGAACAGGCCCGGTGGGTATTGTGGCAGCGACCCTCTGCGTGAAGCTGGGAGCCGAAGTCATTATCGGCTCCAGGCAACTGAGCGGTGTAGAGCGTCTGGCTCAGCGGCTCTCAGCGCAGACGGGAGGCTCCGTCAAGGGCGCCGCAATGGCGACGGACGAGGACAAGATCTCGCACCTGCGTAGCGCTGATGTGATCCTGACGACCGGCAAGGCGGGCATCCAGATGATTTCCGAGGCGGTCCTGAACGCGCTCCCGTCGGGGAAGCTCGTGGCCGACGTCAATGCTGTTCCTCCGACCGGCATCCATAACTTGGCGCCGAATGACGATCTCAAAGAGGTTGTGCCTGGTATCAGGGGCATCGGGGCGCTGGCGGTTGGGGTTCTGAAATATGATGTCGAGATCGAGATGCTCGAAACGATCCGGACCTCGGAAAAGTTTGTCGTGCTTGACGAGAATCAGGCGTTGGAGATTGCCCAGAGGCGTCTTTCCGTTCGATAGGAGTGAGGATCAGGTGGCTGAGACACAGTTTATATTGATCACCGGCCGATCGACCAAGCAGGGAAGTTCAGCCCATCTCGGTAAGGACGCCCAGGAGTACCGAGACGAGGTCTCGACCTTGCAGATGAACCTCAAGGATATCGAAGCGATAGGATTACAGGATGGGGTTCAAGCGCGGGTCACATCGAACTACGGTTCGATCGTGGTCAAATTGAAAAAAACCGATATCCCGCAGGGAATCGTCTTTATTCCTTATGGAGAATTGAGTAACGCCCTGATCGGTCCGGACACCCAGGCTACAGGGATGCCGGATTCAAAGGGGATCACGGTGGAGGTTGGACGCCATGAGTGAGAGCGTTGCCGTGAAAGAACCGGCTGCGAAAGAACCGTATGTGATGACGGGCGTCGTCTGCCCCTTCTGCGGCGTGACGTGTGACGATCTGGAGGTCAAGGTCGAGGACGGAAAGATCACGGAGGTCAAAAACGCCTGTGTCCTGGGTAAAGCCACCTTTCTCCATCATCTGGAGGGGTTGTCGACCCCGAGGATTCATGGAAAACCGGCGACCGTTGATGAGTGCATCGATGCGGCGGCAGAGATTCTCGCGAAGGCCAAATACCCCCTCATCTATGGACTCGACTCGACCGAGCTGGGCGCGCAGCGGGCGTCGATCGAACTGGCCGATCTGATCGGCGCGAATATCGACCACACCTCATCGGTCTGCCACGCGCCGAGCTATCAGGCGGTGATGACCGTCGGCATCCCGACCTGCACGTCGGGAGAGACGAAGAACCGGGCCGATCTGGTGATCTTCTGGGGATGTAATCCGGCCGAGGCGCATCCACGGCATGCCACCCGGTACTCGGTGACCGTGAAGGGGATGTTCATCCCCAAGGGGAAGAAGGACCGAACGGTCATTCAGGTTGATGTCAGGCCGACGCCGACCACACGAATTGCCGACGCCTTCATCCAGATGAAACCGAACTCCGACTACGAGGTTATCTCTGCCCTTAGGGCTCTTGTGAAGGGCCACGAACTGGACCAGACTGAGGTTGGAGGCATAGCAGTTGATGAATTGAAAGCCTTGGTAGAAAAGATGAAGAGCTGTAAGTTCGGGATCGTCTACTGGGGTATGGGCCTAACCCAGACCAGGGGTAAATATATGAATCTCGTCGCGCTGCTTAAACTCGCTCAAGATCTTAACGAGTTTACAAAATTTTCGTGCGCAGCGATGCGGGGTCATGGCAATGTGGTGGGAATGGCTCAGGTGCTGACATGGCAAACCGGTTTTCCCTTCCACGTCAACATGAGTCGCGGCTATCCTCGATTCAACCCAGGGGAATTTTCTGTCGTCGATATGTTGGCCCGTAAAGAGATCGATGCCGCATTGGTGATTGCCGGCGACGCTATCGGAAATTTTCCAGGGAGCATGGCGGAGCATCTGAAATCGATTCCGCTGATTGCCATCGATCCCAAGGAGAGCGATACGACCAGAGTAGCTGACATCGTGATTCCGTCAGCGCAGGGCGCCATTGCCTCCGGAGGAATGGCGTACAGGATGGACCATATCCCCCTGATGTTCAAAAAGGTGGTTGAGTCACCCTACCCATCGGATCGGGAGATCCTCGACCGTATCATCGCGAAGATCAAGGCGATGAAGAGTCGCGGCAATGGCGCTCCCGCCCCGGCCGGTAGAGGCTGAGGATAATCGACATGGGACGCTCATTACGAATTGTCGGCGGTGAGGTCTACGACCCGGCCAACGGGATCGATGGGACTATTAAAGAGATCTGTGTTGAGGATGGAAAGATCGTAGAGTCCTGTACCGGGCCCGCTGAGGTCATTGACGCCAGCAATCTGGTCATTATGCCTGGTGGTGTCGATATTCATACCCACATCGGCAGTCCTGCGGTCAACGCGGCTCGCGGGTTCAGACCTGAGGATCACCAGCGGATGCATTTCCACTCAAAGCCTGCTGCCGGTATCAGGTCAGGCGTAGGCTCTACGGTCCCCTCCACCTTTGCGACCGGCTACCTGTATGCTCAGATGGGCTATACTACGGTGATGGAAGGCGCAAACGCGCCCATCGGCGTTCGGCATACCCATGAGGAGCTGATCGATATCCCGATCGTGGATAAGGGGCTGTATATCGAATTGGGGAGTAACGAGTTTATCCTGAAGTTCATC
This sequence comes from Candidatus Methylomirabilis sp., assembly GCF_028716865.1. NCBI lineage: Bacteria > Methylomirabilota (SeqCode) > Methylomirabilia (SeqCode) > Methylomirabilales (SeqCode) > Methylomirabilaceae (SeqCode) > Methylomirabilis (SeqCode) > Methylomirabilis sp. (SeqCode). The sequence goes on from NZ_JAQUOY010000003.1 coordinate 46,110, forward strand.
AAGGCCGGCGAGATGGAGAAGGTCAAGCGATATGTCGCCTGGCTTCTCAAGTCGTTGAAGGCATATGGCGTGAAGCTGGTCAACCCCGGCGGTGTAGAGGCATGGAAGTACGGGAAGGATGTGAAAAACCTGGACGATAAGGTCCACTACTTCGATGTCACGCCGCGCCAGATCCTGAAGGCGCTCGCCTGGGCCAACGAAAGCCTCGGGTTGCCCCACTCGATCCACCTGCACGCCAATAGCCTGGGCACACCCAACAACTACCTGACGACCTTGGACACGATGCGGACGCTCGAGGGCTCAAGGCTCCATGTGGCGCACGCTCAGTTTCACAGTTACGGCGGAGAGAACTGGGGCGGTTTCTGCTCAAAGGCGGCCGAGATTGCGGAGTACATCAACACTCATCCCAATATCACGACGGACATCGGCCAGATTGTCTTCGGCGACGCCACCACCATCACGGCGGACGGCCCGTGGCAGTACCGGCTGTACAAGCTCAGCAAGAATAAATGGTACAACCAGGACGTCGAGATCGAGACGGGGTGCGGTATCGTCCCGTACACCTATCGAGAAAATAACTATGTGAACGCCCTGCAATGGGCTATCGGACTGGAGCTCTTCCTCCTGATTCGTGATCCGTGGCGGGTATTCCTCTCTACCGACCATCCCAACGGCGGTCCCTTCTACCTCTATCCATGGATCATCAAGCTGCTCATGGACAAACCGTTCCGGGATGAGATGCTGAAGCGTGTTCATAAGCGTGTGATGCCCGAGACCATCCTGTCGTCCCTTGACCGTGAGTATACCTTGAATGAGATCGCCATCATCTCCAGGGCCGGTCCAGCGAGAGCATTGGGGCTCACGCATAAGGGTCACCTGGGGGTTGGAGCGGATGCCGACATTACGATCTATTCCAAAGATAGCGATAAGGAACAGATGTTCGAGCATCCCGTCTATGTCATCAAGGACGGCGAGACGGTCCTTCGAGATGGTGAGATCGTACACAGTCCCGCTGGGAAGACTCTGTTTGTCATCCCGCCTGACGTCGGCGAGATGGACCCAACCTTTAAGACCGAATTCGAAAACTACTACACGATTCGGTATCAGAATTTCCCAATCGATATCGAGGACATCCCGAATCGAGAGGCGATCCCGGTGGGAGCGCCTCGATGACATTGTTATTGATCTGACGGAGACGCGATGGAGATCAACGGCGTTTACATCGATGAGACGTACGCAGAGGCATTCGGTGCCTATGCCGGCCGGGTGCTGATTACCGCGTGCAGCAAGGCGTGGGCCCAGGAGGCGGCACGAAGCATGACGGGCTTCGGGACCTCGGTGATCGGCTGTGGTTGCGAGGTTGCCATTGAGGGGATCGAGCCGGCGGACACGCCGGACGACCGGCCTGGCGTGAGTGTGTTGCTGTTTGCCATGTCAAAAAAGGCGGTTCAGGAGCAGCTCATCAACCGGATCGGCCAGTGCGTGATGACCGCTCCCTCCTCGGCCTGCTACAACGCCCTGGAGGCGGAAGATCGCCTGTCGATAGGGGGCAAGCTCAAGTTCTTTGGCGACGGATTTCAGATCAGTAAGCGGTTTGACCCACGGATAACCGGAAATGGGAGCAGTCCGCGACGCTTCTGGCGGATTCCTGTGATGGACGGCGAGTTCATCGTTGAAGACCGTTTCGGGGTGAAAAAGGGAGTAGCCGGAGGCAACTTCTTACTGCTGGGGCGCGAACTGCCTGGGACCCTGCAGGCTGCGGAGCGGGCGATCGAGGCGATGCGAAAGGTGCCGGGTGTCATCATGCCGTTTCCTGGTGGCGTTGTGAGATCCGGCAGCAAAGTCGGTTCGCGCTACAAGTTCCTGAATGCCTCAAGCAACACAGCCTTCTGTCCATCACTACGGCGAGCGGTCAAGAGCGAACTGCCGGAAGGGGTTGGGGCGGTCCTTGAGATCGTCATCGATGGCCTGATGCCGGAGGCGGTTGGAGAGGCCATGCGGGTCGGCATTCGAGCCGCGTGCGGTCCGGGTATCGTGAAGATCTCCGCCGGAAACTACGGTGGAAAGTTGGGAAAACATCACTTTCACCTCCATCAGCTATTGGCTGAGGGCTGATCGCTGACGGCTCACTTGTGAAAAGAGGGTAGCATGTCACCAGTCGTGCTTCGTATGAAAGAGGCCCCAAAGAATATTCCGCTTGAAGCCGAGGTGATTTCCCCAGATCTGTTCGTGCAGCATAGCCAGGCAGAGATTGCGGCTATGCCCGTTGCATTGGGGAACGAGACCTACCGGCTTGGCGACTTCTTCGAGGTGGAGGGGGAGCGGTCGGATGAGATCGTGGTAGAGGGCTGCGCGGGGCGGGTCAAGTGGATAGGCTCAGGGATGACGCGCGGTCGGGTGATCGTTCACGGCGATGTCGGGATGCACGCCGGATCGTATATGCGAGGCGGCGAGATCCGCGTCGAGGGAAATGCCGACGACTTTCTCGGTGTCGAAATGGAAGGCGGACTGATCCGGGTCAAGGGCAATGCACGGCATCGGGTTGGGGCTGCCTATCGGGGGAGCAAGTACGGTATGCAGGGCGGGACGATTCTGGTCGACGGAAACGTCGGGCACGAAGTGGGCGCCTATATGCGGAGAGGTCTTATCGTCATTAAGGGAAACGCCGAGGATTTCTTGGGGGCCATGATGATGACCGGAACGATCTGCCTCTTCGGCCAGGCAGGCATCAGAACAGGAGGCGGCATGCAGAAGGGAACCATTGTCTGTATGCGTCCCATCGATCTCCTGCCGACCTTCGCGTACGACTGCACCTATGCGCCGGTCTTTCTCCAAATTTTGTTTAAGGAACTGAAGCAACTGGGGGTGGAGTGCCCCGCTCAGGCGAATGGCCTCGTTCGGCGCTATCACGGGGACCTGGCCGATGTCGGCAAGGGCGAAATCCTGATCGCCGCATAAGGAGGACGCTGCCTTGCTTAGTCTGAATCACCGGGCCGGCGAGATACTTGATCGGATGGCGGAGCAGGTTGAGGCGCTTGGAATCTCAGTCTCGACGCTCACGAATGGCTCCAGACTTGTCGATTTCGGGGTGAAGGCGCCAGGGGGCCTGCTCGCGGGAAAAGGTCTGGCGGAGATCTGCCTCGGTGGACTCGGGGAGGTATCGTTCCTCCCGCTTGACTACGGCGACTTCTCGCTGACCGGCGTCAGTGTGGCGATCGATGGCCCGGTATTGCCTTGCCTCGGTTCGCAGTACGCCGGCTGGAAGATTCATCGTGGGAAGTTCTTTGCGATGGGTTCCGGTCCGGCCAGAGCGTTGGCCAGGACCGAGGAGCTGTTCGAGACGATTCGCATTCAGGATACGGCCGACTCGGCGGTCCTCGTTCTGGAGAGCGGCCGCCTGCCCAACGAGGAGGTGGCCGATTACGTCGCGGAGAAGTGTGGCGTCAAGTCGGACCGAGTCTCCCTGGCGGTTGCTTCAACTCGCAGTGTGGCCGGGGCGGTGCAGATTGCCGCGCGCTCTGTCGAGACCGCCATGCACAAGCTCCTGGAGTTGGACTTCGATGTGACCAAGGCGCTCAGCGGCTTCGGCGTCTGTCCTATTGCGACGCCTGCAGCAGACGATCTGACCGCGATCGGACGGACCAACGATTGTGTCCTGTACGGCTGCGAGGTCTTCTTGACGATCTCGGCTACCGATGCCGAGATCGAGGCTATGATTGATAAAATCCCTTCCTGTTCGTCGCGAGACTACGGACAGTTGTTCGGTGACCTCTTCAAGCGGTATGATGGGGATTTCTACAAAATCGACCCGTTCCTCTTCAGCCCGGCCAAGATTACCATCACCAACGCCGCCAGTGGCCGCACCTATCGGGCCGGGCGCTTCAATGCCGAACTGCTTCAGGCTTCTCTCATTTCTTAAGTCTCCCACTTCCCTCCATCTCGTTGATTCTGAGCCCTGTCCATGAAGATCGGAATCCTGGCCGACAGAAACGGGTGGCACGTCGAGGTCCTCGCCAAGGCGCTGACGCGACGCGGCTGTCGGGCCGACTTTCTCCCGATTACACGGCTGGTGGCGCGTGTCCCCGGCGGTCCGCTTGTCACGGTCATTGGCCAACCCCTCGACTCGTACGATGCGTTGCTGATCAGAACGATTCCGGAAGGGTCGCTGGAGCAGATTATCTTCAGGATGAATGCGCTGCACCGGCTGGAAGCGGCTGGGGTCAGAATCGTGAATCGGCCGAGCCCGCTGGAACGAACCGTCGATAAGTATTATACGTCCAGTCTGCTCGCGTCACGCGGCCTGCCGACCCCACGGACGGTGGTGGCTGAGGGATTCGACGAGGCGATGGAGGCGTTCCGCGAACTTGGTGACGTGGTGGTGAAGCCGCTCTTCGGCGCTGGAGGGAGAGGGATGGTGCGGATCAGTGACGCCGATGTCGCCTATCGAGTCCTTCGCGCCCTCGTGCTGACTCGGAGCATCTTCTACGTCCAGGAGTTTGTTCCACATGGCGATTACGACCTCAGAGGTCTGGTGGTAGGGGATCGAGTGGTTGCGGCCATGCGTCGCCGGTCGGATGGGTGGCGGCACAACGTCTCTCAGGGCGCGCAGCCGGAGCCGATCGTCATGGATGAGGAAGCGACGAGGCTCTGTCTCGAGGCCAGTCGGCTGCTTGAGACCGATTATGCCGGGATCGATCTGTTGAAGACTGATAAGGGGTACACAGTGGTCGAGGTCAACAGTATCCCGGGCTGGTCCGGCCTCCAGCGAACAACGGAGATCGATCTCGCACAAGAGATCGCAGACCATCTGCTGAGTTTGCTGGAACGCCGACCGGCATAGGGGTACGCAGTGAATCCCCTATCCCCTATCCCCTATCCCCTAAACCCTGATAAGGTATCCCTTGTTGCTCAGTTCGCCTGTCTCCTGGAGGTGAGCGCCGACAAGCCTGGAAACGTCACTCCGTTTGCCGACTTCGCCGATACTCGCTACACCGACTTTCTGGCCAGTTCCATCATCCTGGGGCTGACGTTGCGGAAGGCCGCAACGGTCGCCACCGGCTCGCTGGTCCTCAACGCGGTTCGAGAAACCAAACGGCTGGTCGGCCGGAACACCAACCTTGGGATCGCGCTCCTGTTCGCTCCACTGACAAAAGCGGCCGTGCGTAGAGGGCACCGCCCGCTTCGGTCACGCCTTCGCAGCATACTGACTTCCCTGACGCCGATCGACGGCCAAAGGGTCTACGAGGCGATTCGCCTCGCGGCCCCAGGCGGGCTTGGGGACGCGGACCAGTTCGATGTCAGCGCGACGCATGGCAGGGTTCCGCTCCTTGAAGTGATGCGCGCCGCGGCCGATCGCGATTCGATTGCGCGCGAGTATGTCACCGACTTCGAGATCACCTTTACCATTGGTGCTCCGGCGCTTGAGCGCTATCTCCAGGAGTCGGACGATCAGGAGCCAGCAGTCATTCAGACCTATCTGACACTTCTCTCTCGCGTGCCGGATTCCCTCATTGCGCGCAAATGCGGGACACGCGAGGCCGGCAGAATCTCACGGGAAGCGGGAAAGATTCTGGCTGTCGGTGGAGCGTTCACGCAGGAGGGGCGACGGAAGCTTCAGCAGTGGGACCGAGCCCTGCGGCGAGATGGCAACCGTCTCAATCCGGGAACAACCGCGGATCTGACCGCCTCGGCTCTCTTTGTTGTGATGCTGGAAAAGGGGATCGAGTTCGTACTGGGATCGGGAGCTGCGCAGGCTCCTTAGTGTAATGCCGCCGGGACAAAGATCAGGGCAGGAACCTGCTAGGCAGGTCTGAGGCGTCCCCGGCTAAGGGCCTGGAGCCCGAAGAAGTCAATCAGGTGGTTGGCAACAGCTTTTCTCTGCTTATCCACCGTGATCACATGGTAGCAGTCATCGAGCAAGATCAGGAGCTTCTGTATCGAGGCAATACCATTGTACACCAGCTCACCATTACGAGGACCGGTCATGTCGTCCTCACGGGCCTGGAGGATCGCGGTGGGCGCCGTCACTTCACTCAAACGACCACGGACCCGCGTGATGAGCCGGTCGATATTGTTCAAGGTCTTCAACGGAAAGATCGGATACCCCGTCGAGGCTGCCTGGGTGGGACCGATCACCGAATCAGCAGCGTGGTTCGTCCATCGAGTCCACGCATTCCTGATCCATCCGCGCAGGAGCCCGACGGAACAATACGCCGATCGCATGTGGGCCTGAAGCCGTTCATCCTTGATTCCAAAGGGTGGACCGTCCGCGTGGAAGAGGAGATAGCGCAAGGGGGGCACCTTCATGACAAAGGGCAAGACCGCTCTGATCCGAGGTATATTCCATCCATCGTAAATAAAGGTGGGCGACAGGATTCCAAGCCCATCAACATTCACGGTCAGTGAGGATTCCAAGGCTAGGAGCGCTCCCGCGCTGAGACCGGCCACATAGAGGCGGTCGTACCGTTCGCGCGCGAAGGCCAGTTGCGCCTGTACGTGCGTGATCCAGTCCTTCTCGGACGTTCTCAGCAGATCCCTGATCCGCGCACAGTGGCCCGGGAGGGTCGTGGTGTAGACGTCGCATCCATGACGCGCCAACCGCCGTCCAAGATAGCTCATCTCAACCGGAGTCCCTGTGACGCCGTGAATCAGATACACCAAAGACTGTGAGTCGGTTTGATAGGCAATATCGGTCGGTTGGCGGCCGACCATCTCATCAAGAGGTCCGGACCGCGTAAGCAAATGTTGCTTCATAACTCTCCCGCGCAGTGAGTGAACAGCCAGTCCAGCAGTTCGATGGCCAGATCGATCTCGCCCTTGGTGATATCCAGGCACGGTGCAAGGGTGAAGACGTTCTTATAATATCCCCCGACGTCCAGCACTAACCCCATTGGGCCACGAGATGTTGGAATTCCTCCGGCCAGACCCGACTCGAAGATCCGGTCTGTGAGGGCCTTGTTGGGGGTAAACCCATCGGCCTGTGTGACCTCGATACGAAGAGCCAAGCCTAAGCCGGCGACGTCTCCGATAACGGCATGTCGTTTCTTAAGGTCTTCGAGCTGCTGCAGAAAATAGGCTCCCGACTCGGCCACCGTCCGTTCATAATCCTGCTGCTCGATCCATTGCAGTGTCGCCAAGGCTGCCGCCGTACCCAGTGTATTGGACGAGAAGGTGGAATGCGTCGACCCCGGCGGGAAGGCCTGGGGAGAGATGAGGCGCTCCTCGGCCCATAGCCCGGAGATGGGATTCAGACCATTGGTCAATGCCTTCCCAAAGACGACGATGTTCGGCTTGACGCCGAAGTGCTCGATTCCCCAAAACTTCCCAGTCCTGAAAAATCCCATCTGGATTTCGTCATCCACCAGGAGAATCTTCCGCTCATCCAGGATGGTCTTAAGCCGCCGGAAATAATCCGGAGGCGGTACGACATAGCCTCCGGTGCCCTGCACCGGCTCCACATAGAATGCGATAAACTCAGGCTCTTCAGCCTTCGCATCCCAGAATGAGTTGAACTCCGTCTCGAACAGCCGCTCAACCTGATCGGTGCAGTAATAGTTGCAGCTCTCCAGCTTCATACCGTACGGACACCGGAAGCAGTACGGGAACGGCACGAAATGCGCTCGGTTGGAGAAATGGCCGAAGCGGCGGCGGTATCGATAGCTGGAGGTGATCTCGGAGGTTCCGAGAGTCCGACCGTGGTATCCGCCCATAAAGGCCATAAAAAGGGACTTGCCGGTCGCATTGCGCACGAGTTTCATCGAGTCCTCGATGGCCTGGGAGCCCCCTACATTGAACTGTATGCGCCCTCCCATTCCGAATGCTCGGTGGCATTCGGTCGCCAATCTTTCGGCAACCAGGACCTTTTCTTCATGAAGATACTGGCAAGCTAATTGAGGCAATTGCTCGAGCTGCGCTGTCACCGCCCCCACGATCTGCTTGTTGCGATAGCCGAAGTTGACCGCCGAGTACCACATCTGGAGGTCGAGGTATGGCTTGTCGTCGCGGTCGTAGAGGAAGCTGCCTTCACACCCTTGAAAGAACTTCGGCACGGGCGAGTAGTGCACCGTATCGCCATGCGAGCAGTACTGCGCTTCCTTTTCGCGGAGCACCTCTTCGCTGAGTCGAATATCATTCACGCGATTCATGCGAAACAGCCCACCTTTCGAAAGAGACGTTCAGTGACGTCGGTAAGTGTCTCGAACGGTTCATAGGCGACTCCCTGGAGGTCGCACCACTCCCGTAGCCCTGCCTTCGCGTAGACCTTTTGTGCCATGGTCGAGATGCAACGGTCGGATCGTCCGTCTCCGATATAGGTTGTCTCCCTGAGCGAGAGACCAAAAAGGTTGGCGACGGCGCACTTACACGTCCCGGCCCCAACCATGCAGTCGAGTGATGCATACGGGAAACCGAGCGAGGGGGGCCCGTTCCCATCCCAGACCAGCCGATTGGAGACGACTGGGATGGAGGACAGACCGTGCCGATGCAGGACCGCCTCGATAAACTGATCGATACCGTCGCTGACGATCACCAGCGGGATACCATGTTGTGCGCACCGTTGCTGGAGCGTTACGATGCCCTCGTCGATGGGGATATCGGCCGCAAACTGCATCAGCGTTGCCCGATCTGCTCGAATCAACTCTACCTGGCGGGCCAGACACTCTCGGCTGGTGATCTCACCCCGCTCCCATCGACGCTCCCAGTCACGGAATGCCGGCAGGGCAAAGGTTTCGAGGATGGCGTCCGTCACATCCGTTTTGGTGATGGTCCCGTCGAAATCGCAGAGGACTTGAAAAGCCGGCAGCTCGCTCGGTATACGCAGTGTATGGACACTCGCTGCCGACTTCTCGAGTTGAGGATGACAGATTGCTGAAAGAACGACCTGATTCACCATAGGATGATAGCATAATCAGCAAGAAATATACCAGTATAAATTCTACACTCCGACCTGCCGCCTTCCTTCAAAAAACAGCGTGTTGCCAAGGTGTTAGCACCAACCCGACGTAGATCGATTATAAATGCCCAGCGACACGTACGCCCCGTTGGTCTGGCAGTCGAGACGGGTTAGTCCTATAAAACAAGTAGTTTCGATACATTGTGGCGTTCTTGCGAGTGAGGCGAATTGGTAGATCGATTTGGCGACGTTACTCCTCAGCGAGGTCGAGTCCAAAGCGCTCGGCCATCCGATAGAGCGTTCGTCGATCGATTCCGAGAAGCTTGGCTGCTTCAGTTTTGTTGCCATGCGTCTCATCAAGGACCCTGATAAGGTACCGCTTTTCCAGCTCTTGCAGGGTGACGAGGTCTGAGAATTCCGGTGCAGGCGCAGCAGGGACCGATTTGCGAAGAGTGACGGGGAGGTCGTCCGGCAGGATGATCTCGTGGCTGGTCACAACCACTGCCGATTCGATGGTATGTGCGAGTTCCCGGACGTTTCCTGGCCAATTCGCCTGCTGGAGCACCAGCATCGCCTCCGGCGAAATCCCCATCACACGTTTCTGATTGGCGGCCGCGCACGTATGCATGAAGTGATAGGCCAGCATCGGGATGTCTTCCCGGCGTTCCCGAAGTGGCGGCAAGGTAATGGTGACCACATTGAGACGGTAGTAGAGGTCCTCGCGGAACTGCTCCTTCTTGACCATGGACCACAGGTCACGATGGGTGGAGGTAAGCACACGAACATCCACAGGGATCGACTGGTTGCCACCGACCCGACGGATTTCTTGTTCCTGCAGGACCCGTAACAGCTTTGCTTGCAAGGCCGGGCTCATGTCCCCCACCTCGTCCAGGAGAATCGTCCCGCCGTCGGCCTCCTCAAAGAACCCCCGTTTCGTGGTCAATGCGCCGGTAAAGGCGCCCTTTTCGTGGCCAAACAACTCGCTTTCCAGCAGACTCTCGGTGAGGGCTGCGCAGTTCACCGCCACGAAGGGCGCATCCACCCTGGGGCCGTTATAATGAATCGCTCGCGCAATCAGTTCCTTGCCTGTACCGCTCTCGCCCTGCAGCAGAACGGTGCTGCGTCCGCTTGCCACCCTGGCTACCAGCTTGTAGACATCGATCATCGCCTGGCTGCTTCCGATGATATTGGAAAATTGATACCGGTCGAGAAACTCCTGGCGATAACGCATGTTCTCGTTCAGTAACCGGCGCTGATCGAGGGCTCGGCGAATGGTGAGCAGGACCTCGTCTTTCTTGAACGGCTTGCTGACATAATCATAGGCCCCGCTTTTGATCGCCTTGATAGCTGACTCTATGGTGCCGAAGGCGGTGAGGAGGATGATTGGGGTGTCCGGACTGAACTCCCGAAATCTCTTGAGCACGGCCATCCCGTCCATGTTCGCCATCTGAATGTCGGTCAACACCAGATCCACGGGGAGTCGTTGGCCCTTTTCTACCGCCTCAGCCCCCCCGCCGGCCGTCTCCACCGTGTAGCCGGCTTTGATTAAGACCTCGGCCAACACTGCACAGGCTGTGGCATCGTCATCCACCACGAGGATTCGAGACGGCTTAGGCATAGTTCTCCCCGCGCGTGTAGATCGGCAAGGTAATCTCCGCGGTCGTTCCTAATCCGGGCTGGCTCTCCACGGTAAGGGTCCCGCCATGAGCCGTGATGATATCCCTGGAGATCGCCAGCCCCAGACCGCTTCCCTGGCTGATCTCCTTGGTTGTGAAGAACGGCTCGAAGATGAACCGTTGGTGTTCCTCGGCGATGCCTTGGCCGTTATCCTGGACCGTGATTACCGCGAGACCATCTGGACTTCTCCCATCCGGTAGCAGGAAGGCCTTGTCGACCTCGATCTTGAAGTCGCGCCGGGCGGTCCGAAGTATCAACCTCCCCCCCGGCGACATGGCTTCGATGGCGTTGACGACGAGGTTCAGCAGCACCTGTTCGAGTTGGGTCTTATCGCACAACACCGAAGGTAAGCCCGCCGGGAACTCGGTCTCTACCCGTATCCCCTTTGCTGCGAGCATCGGGTGAGTGAGTTTCATTACCTCTTGAATAACCCCATCCAGCAGTACAGGGGCCAAGGTCGGCTGGGGATTACGCATGGACGCCAGGAGATCCTGAATGAGCAGCACCACACGGTCGACTTGCGATTGGATGATGCCGATACGACTCTTCATCTCTGCTGTTGTTCCGGGTTCATCTTCCAGTATCTGAAGATGCATAGAGACTGAATGGAGCGGCGTGCCGACTTCATGCGCGACCGAGGCCACTAACTTCCCCATCGCCGCCATTTGCTCAACTCGCTTCAACCGTTGCTCGGTTGCGAAGAGCCGGCGGTACGCTGCCGTGAGATCATCGTTCTGTCGCGACAGATCTTCTGTCGCCTGCTGCAGCTTGGATTGCAGAGCCTCACGTGCCAGGCTAAAATAGCCGGCAGCGGCCAGGACGACTGAGGTGATGGACCGGTTAATCAACGCTTCCCAGGTGAATTGCTCGATGGGACCCAACATCCCGACGTAGGTTAAGACGATGCTCATTCCGATGGTGACAATGGCGATCCGTTTTGAATGGAAAGCGGCTGCCAGGAGGATAGGTAAGACATAGCCGTACGAAATGAAGATATTGCCTGGGGTCCACCATTCCGTCAAATAGATGGCAACCATGATCAGGCCAATAATCCAACGGGACCCCTGATCGGTCGCGTGTGTCACCTTCCGTTGTCGATCCATCAGGCTCCCAATGCCTTGAAGTGTATGTCGAGCGGTCGCCGCGCCGCCTGAAGGGTGGGTTCATGACGCCTGGACGAACTGTGGCTCATGACAACTTAGTGAATCTCGGCCCCTCGATTGGAGGCCTTTGCTAAAAAGAGGATCGCCTCAACTGTCCCTTTCATGACCTGCATAAGACGATGCTTTATGTGATCGGCCTGATCCTGATCCGCAGCCAGCCCATAGACCGCCGGTCCCCAGGAGCTTTGCCCTACCCCTAACGCTCCTGCCCGTGACATCGCTTTGACTAGCGCCGCCCCTTGTGTGGTGGCAAAGGTTCCGCCCTGGACGGGTCTGAACCAGTTTCCGACAATTCGCTGAATGCTCGTGAGCGACCCACCGAAGGCGACAGGGTCTTGCTCGAGGATGGCCGGGAGCATCTGCATGAGCAAGAGGCGACTGAGGCGTCCTGCAGCGCTGGCGGGGCGGCCGGCGAGTCTGTGGAATGCCTTGGTCTCTGCGGTTCCAGCGAGCCCACGGTCAGCATAAGGGATCGCCACTACGAAAGTCCAGTTCTCCGGAAAGGGGTAGCGAACGATTATGGGAGGGACAGGATCTAGGCGTCGGGTTTGGGATTTGGGATTTGGGGTTTGGGATTCTGAACCCGGCACTTGACACGCGGAACTTGGAACAACTTTCGCCGTGACGTTCATCCGCCGTCCCGCGTCTACGATAAAACCGCCCTGCTCAAAGGCGGCAATTCCGATCCCTGAACGACGACCTCGACCCATGACGGCTGCCAGTTCTCGTATATTGGCATCGATGGAGAACAGGCGAGCCAGCGCGGACGCGACGCTCAGGGCCAATTGGGTTCCGGAGCCCAGGCCGGCATGGGCAGGGATCGTGGTTGTAACGGAGATGCGGACTCCCTGGTTCAGCCGGTAATAGCGGAGGAACCGGCGCGCGAGCGTAACGACTCGGCTCCGCTCTCGCCCTACGACTTCAAGGCGGTCCGCCGGCGTGGCTTCGAGGATGACTGCGGGCTCGTCGATCGCCAGCCCGATGCTTCCGAACATCCGACCCGATGAGCCGTCCGGGTCGATGAAACCGAAGTGAAGCCTGGCAGGGGCCTTGACCGTCACCCTCATCACTGCTGCCGCTCGACATAGTCTTGAAGATACCGCATCGCTTGCGTCTCTTGTTCTCCCCCGGTCTTCTGCACAATCTCAGCAAGGCGGCGATACTCTTGGAGGATAGCCTCTACTCCGAGAAGCCGGACTCGAGTGGCGAGGATCGCCGCCTCAATAATCGCGTTCTTTGCGCGGTTGAATCCGATGAATTCTCGCAGGACCCCTTTTTTAACGATCTTACAGCGGAAGGTCGCGCGCTCTGAAGCCGTGTCGGCGTGCATGACCGAACACTCATAATACGAGCAGGCGTCTGTCAAGACAAGGCCGGTAACCGTCTCGGCCGGAAAGGTAGGAAAATGAGGGTTGGAGATGGCGCTTTCGGCGAACAGGCGAATCGAGTCGGTCAGATTGACGACAGCGGCTCCGGTGGTAACAAGATTCCGATAGGTGGCCGAATCGGTATAGGGGCGGATGAGGATCTCTCCTTCGCCGATCGTGACCCCCATCGGTGCGAAGTTCGCTTCCCCTGCCTCATCCAGTGTCGTGACGATACTCTCGATAATCATGGGCCGCTCGATCAATCCCCAGGGAGGCCGTGCTCAAGATAGCCCCATCTGAGGTCATCTTCCTGGATATATTTTTTCCCCAGCAGCATCGCAATTCTCGCCTTCATCAGCTCGCGGCCCAGGTAAAAGGCGTGGCCTGTCGGGTCCTGGCCCAGGTGCGCCTTGAGCTGGTCGAAGATCCGGCGGATGTCGGTCTCCTTGATGAAGAGATCGCGGTTGAACACGTAGATAGCCTCCCGGTCGGCAAAGATGCGGAAGTTTGGGTCCGTCACCATCCGCTGCATCTCTCTCAACTCTGCCTCTGATGGGCAATCGATCCGCCGGTCCTTGATCGTGAGCAGCCCGTCATCGATCTCTTTGGGCAGTACCCCACGCTGACGGGCGTAATGCATCAGCCGCCGGGCCACGTCCAGCTCGCGGACCGACCCCCTGGCCCATGAGGCCACCTCGGTAGTGAGGACATAGCGGATCTGTAGCTCCGACATGACGCCTGTGAGGAGCGCATTGATCCCGGTACTGTCGGCATCGGTGAGTTCGGTGACGTTTCCCACCCCCATGAGAATCTCAGCCTGCGGGAATCGACGTCTCGCCTCGGTGTAGCGGGCAAGCGACTCGGCGAAACCAAAGCCGATCGGCGCGAGAATCGGATCGATGAGGTATCGTGTCACGCCCAGGCGCTCTACGGCTTCGATATTCGCTGCAAGGGAATCCAGCCTCTTGCCGAAATCGGGGATAATTACCGGAGTACACTGAAGATCCGGGGCCAGATGCAGGTTCAGAGCGTTCAGGCTCAGGAGCAATTCGGCGCCGGCCTTATCGGCGGCAAGAATCTCCTGCGGATCAAAGCTGTCGATACTGACGCGGAACCCCTCGGATCGGAGCGCAGAGACGATCTCGCCAACATTGCCGGCCGGTTGCGCTGGAATGCAACCTACATCGATGACATCCGCACCACAGGCCGCGTAGTAACGGGCCTTGCTGAGGAGTTCGCCGATCGGTAGGGTGGGGGCGTCGTTGATCTCGGCCAGGATGGTCAGATCGTGCTCGCCATACCCCTCCCGTTTCTTCTCCACACCGAAGTAGTAGGGGATATCACGCAGATCCTTCGGTCCCTTTTCGACCTTCACGCCCAACGCCTGCTCCAACTCGTGAGGTTCCACGCGGCAGAGTCCGGGGATCATGACAAGATCAGCGTGGGGTGAGCGCAGCGCATGAAGAATAAACGGCTGGGTCATCAGGGCGGCCACGCTGATCTTGAGGACGGCCACCTCGTGGTCGAAGTCGGCCTCCATGCCTGCCAGCGTCTCTTTCAGGGCGCGCTCTGCCAGCTTGCCGGTGATGAAGAGGATCTTCATGCGCCCCCCGCACTGGCTCGTTACACCCAGAGGCCGCCGTGCACGTGGAGGACTGTCCCAGTCACGTATCGCGCCCTCTCGGATGCCAGGTAACTCACCGCCTCGGCGATATCATCGGGCGTGCCCAATCCCCCAAGAGGGATCATTCGGGTCCAGGCCGCTTTGTCCTCAGCCCGATACTGATCGTAGCTCTCGGTCTCGATGAAGCCGGGGTTCACGGCGTTGACCCTGATGCCCCAAGGCGCTTCGGATCGCGCCAACGACCTGGTCAGCATAATGACGCCGGACTTGGCGATGTAGTAGGCCGGCGCCTCAAAGACGCCGATCGGCGAATGCTCGACGTTGAGCGCCCCGATATTGATGATGCTGCCGCCCCGCCGCTCTCGCATGACCCGCAGGGCCGCCCTGCTGCAATAGAAGACGCTACCCAGGTTACTGTCCAGCGTTCGACGCCACTCGTCGTCGGTGGTGTCATACAACGCCCGCACGAGAAAGGGACCGACATTGTTGACCAGAATATCAAGTGAGCCGAGTTGCTTGACCGCCGTTTCGATGAGATGGGATGCGCCGTCCGATGTGGAGACATCCGCTTTCACAGTCATCGCCTTCATAGGCAGGCTCTCGAACTCCCGGAGGGCCGATTGGGCTGCTTCATCGTCGCCATGATAGTTCAGGACGACGTCGCGACCATCCTGGGCGAGGCGGTAGGCGATCGCCTTGCCGATCCCCTTGGTACCCCCTGTGATTATCGCAACCCGTCGTAATTCCACTCGCTCAAGCCCTCGATCATCAAAATCCTTCAGTCTTCAGCCTTCAGTCTTTCTTCTGCTCATCTTATGCTCGCACCACTGAAACTTCAAGCAAATCCGCCCTTGCACGTCATATCGAGTCATCCCCATGAGCCTTCAGGAATGCCGCCAAATCTTCATCCAGCGTTTCCCATGTCACATCCCTGGTGACCTTTTCAAAGATGCCGTGCAGAAACGGTGAGACGTGCTTGCAGTAGTTGGTTAAGGGGACCAGATCGTGCCCCACATCCAGCTTGGCGCGATAGCCGGTTTGCCCGCTTTGCAGTTCGGTCGCGCCGGTGCGGGACGCCCATTCGATGAACTGTTCCCAGAGCTGGAAATACAGAAACCGATTGCCGCCGTCCAGCGTGTAGTCGATGCCGAGGAATTTGTTGATCGTCCGTGGCCCAAGCTGAAAGCAGAGCATGAAGGCTGTCAGCGCGCGCGTGTCGGTCTCGCGCATCAGGATGAAATGGGCCTGCGGGCACCGGCGGATCTGCCGGAAGAACTCGACGTTGAACCGCTCGAATTTGGTCTTGCCTTTTTCGTAGGTCTGCCAGAACAGGCCCCAGATTTCATCCAGCGTCGCGTCATCGGGATGCTGCGCCACCGTCGTGTACAGCTTGCCCAGTTCCTTCCCGCGTCTGAGCTTCTTCTTCAGATTATGTCGTCGGGAGCCTTTGAGTGCTTTGAGATAGGGTTCAACACCGGGACCGGAGAGGCGTAATCGGGTACCGGGAAAACTGGCCAGCTTGAATAGCCCCAGTTCCGTTTTGATCGACTCCAGATCGGCCGCCTGAGGATCGGGGAAGTCCTTCCAGACAACCATGCTGCACCGTTCGATCCTGGCCCGTTCGTCGGCGGCGCGCTGGATGACGGGGGCGACCTGTGTGAGCGAGAGCCCCGGTTTCAGGCCGACGGTTCCCTCATCGGCGCACACCGACCCAATGAACAGCGTGCGTTGATAACGGGCGGCGCGGATCAGCGTCCCAAGCAGTTTCAGGATGCGGGCAATCGCCGGCGGGGCGACCAGGTCGATCGGCACGTCCATGATGAAGACCGGGGCGATGCCTACCGGTTCGCCTGATCGCTCGATCTGCATATAGGCGAATGTGAACTGGTCCTCGATCCGGCTGTTCTCCAGCGCCACATACCACCACTGGCCCTCCAGTGGAGGAGGGAAGCAGGTCTCCCACAGATCGCCGGCAATCTGTGTTGCGGACGCGAACCAGCGGACAGAGAATTCGGAGTGGCCGGGCATCAACTGAATCCGACCAGGCAGACGCCCGCCAGGATCAATACGATCCCCGCCCATCGCCTCAGGTTGACGGTTTCCTTCAGGAAGCTGTGCGAGAGCAACGCGATGACGACCAGTTCGACGCTGGCCATCGGCTGGGCTACGCTGACCGGCAGCAGGGTGAGGGCGATCGTCCAGAATCCCCATTCGACGCTGAAGCAGCCGATCCCGGCCCCGATCCACTCAGACTTGGCAAATACCTTGCGAATTGTCGACAATCTGGCGCTGTCGCGGGCGTGGTTGGCGGCATGCTTGAAGCAAAGCTGTCCGACCGCCTCGCAGACGACAGCCGCGAGCACGAACAGGACGCCGATCAGCCGGTTGCTCATGGCGAATCCTCCAACGAATCGGTCACCGGATGGACCATCGAGGGCGCGCCGGTGTGATGTGTGGTTCCGCTGATGAGCCACACGCCGATCAGGATCAGCGCAATACCGGCCATGCGCAGCGGGGTGACGCGATCGGCCAGGAAATAGGCCGATCCTGCCGCTGTCAGGACGTAGCTGCATGCCGTGATCGGCTGGGCAAAACTGAGATCGGCCTTGGACAGGACGATCATCCAGTTGACGAACTGCATCGCATACAGTCCAAGCATCGCATAGAACAAGGGATGGCTGAACATGCCCAGGAGCGTGGCCAGCGTGGCTTCGCTGGACGCGTCGGTGGCGGCCTTTGACCAGACAAGCTGCACAAC
Organism: Candidatus Methylomirabilis sp.; assembly: GCF_028716865.1. Lineage (NCBI taxonomy): Bacteria > Methylomirabilota (SeqCode) > Methylomirabilia (SeqCode) > Methylomirabilales (SeqCode) > Methylomirabilaceae (SeqCode) > Methylomirabilis (SeqCode) > Methylomirabilis sp. (SeqCode). The sequence goes on from NZ_JAQUOY010000003.1 coordinate 63,589, forward strand.
AGTGTCGATGCAGACGGCAAAGGCCAGGCCCAGCCAGACGCCCAGAGGCGCCTTATGTCCGGTTGTAGGCGGAGGAGTCGGCGACATGAGCGTACACCCTCACTCGGAACATATGCGACGATTTCCGAAAAGCCAAGACGACCTCTCACTCAATCTCTTATGCTGCCAAAATATCCGTATGTTATGCCCGCACCAGCGAAACTTCAAGGCGAATCCGTCCTTGCACGTGCGGATAGTACCATGACCTGCGCCATCAGAATTACTTGACTAATTTTGGGTGGGATGTAGAATAAGTTACCCGACAGATTGGGCGGTTAGCTCAGTCGGGAGAGCGCCGCCTTCACACGGCGGAGGTCACTGGTTCGATCCCAGTACCGCCCACCATAATCCCCCTGCCGCTGAGTAGGGGGATTTTTATTTGGCTACCCGGATTGATTTAGCCGGAAAGCAGCCCTGGGACGACAATCCTCAGGTTATGTCATGCGGCTTCCGGAAGGGGCTGGACCGTTATCTGGAGCTGGAGTTCTTCAAGTCGATGCGGGGCGTGGCGTCTCGGCCACTCGGTGTGCAGTCGGTCGAAATGCGATGGGCTCGGGTCGGCATACGGGACGCCTTTGCGGCGGCTGGGCCGCATCGGGAAACCCGCTCATGTCGACTCCGACCTTGGCGAGGATCACGTCCGTCGCCCGCCGCCTCATGCCCGGGAACGTCTGAAGGTACTCGAACGCGGGATCTGCGCGAGCTGAAGAACAACGTCTTGCGCGGTCACGGCAATGCAGAAGGCTCCACGCAACCACTAACCAATGTGGGATGTGGGCCCGTTCAGTCGCTCAGTCATGGGGTGAACTCGAAGGGTTGGACCCCGACGCTGAGCTGATTCGCGGGTTGCAGGGGGTCGCTCCCCGCCATTACGAGGCCCGCATAGGTAAGGTAGGTGCCGACCGACTCACCGCCGGTGAACGTATAGGAGAATGGGACGACCGTCGGCGCAAGCGTCACGTTGGCCGAGAAGGGCACCGGGACAGGGCCGAAGGCAAAGGCGATCGTACCGCCTGGACCGGGGACGAAGGAGAGGAACGTCACTCCGTCGGGAAGCAGGACTCCGAGGTAGATGTCCACCTTGGGCGGTGTAGTCCCCGGAAAGGTGGTGGCCTTGTAGGTAATCGTCTGGCCCGTGTGGAAGACTGAGCTGTTGAGGAATACCGCCGCGCTCCACACCGGATCCGGCACGATCCACCCGATCTGGTTGCTATTGCTTTCGATGAACCACAGGGCCCCGTCCGAGCCGGCAGTGATGCCAAGCGCCCGGCTGCTCGCCGTAGGGATGGGAAACTCGGTGATGGTCCCGGCCGTAGTGATTCGCCCGATTTCGTTGCTAGTCAACTCGGTAAACCACAGGGCTCCGTCCGGACCGGCAGTCATGCCAAACAGGCCGCTGCTCGCCGTAGGGATGGGAAACTCGGTGATAGTCCCGGCCGGGGTGATCCGCCCGACCTTGTTCCCGGTCAACTCAGTGAACCACAGGGCTCCGTCCGGGCCGGCAGTGATGTCTCGCGGGCCGCTACTCGCCTTGGGGAGGCTAAACTCGGTGATGGTCCCGACCGTGGTGATCCGCCCGATCTTATCCTCGGTGAACTCGGTGAACCACAGGGCTCCGTCCGGGCCGGCAGTGATGCCAACCGGCTCACTGCCCCCCGTGGAGAGGCTAAACTCGGTGATAGTCCCGGCCGTGGTGATCCGCCCGATCTTATTCCCAGCGAACTCGGTAAACCACAGGGCTCCGTCCGGGCCGGCAGTGATGCCAACCGGCTGGCTGCTCCCCGTAGGGATGGAGAACTCGGTGATGGTCCCGGCCGTGGTGATCCGCCCGATCTTGTTCCCAGCGTACTCAGTGAACCAGAGGGCTCCGTCCGGGCCGGCAGTGATGCCAAGCGGTTGGCTACTTACCGTGGTGACGGGGAACTCGGTGATAGTGGCAGCACCCGCCGCGCCGACCAGCCCCACGTAGCAGAGGGCCAGCGCCAGCCCTACCCCGCACGTACGCCGAAACGGCTCCAGAAGCCGCCTCATGAGAGGCCGACCGCGCCAGGATCGAGTCCCAAACGCCGTCACGCTCCCCTGCCGTTGATGCTCCACTCCTTCGACCTTGGCCATGTGCACCCTCTCTCCAGCAAGCTGATAGACTCCCGCTGGGCACAGTGTCCCGCGTTGCGGCAAGTCGAGCTCTGCAGGGTCTTGGTCTAGACGCAGTTATCGGTCCCCCGGATCACCAGTCCCCCAGGGGGGGAGCATATTACCGCCTCAGTAGACTGTCAAGCTGTTTTGAGGCCCTGTCTTCGACCGCACTAATGCAGATTATAATCACAAATCTGCACCAAGATCGAAACGCCTGACGGATTGTAGTCGGGATGGAAGCGGGATTCCTTCGGTTGATTCTACAGGTCAATCCGGATAGCCTTTTATTTTCCATGACCATTTCAGCTTGACATCAGTGGACTCGTTCAGTAGGCTCCAGTTCACTCGATCCTCTCATTGTGTGTAAGGGTCTAACGCCATCGGGAGAAGCATGGAAGTCCGACAATCGAGCGGTGTGACGGAGCGGGTACAGCGGATCGGCGAACGGGTGCTTGCCGGAGATGCGATGACGTTCGAGGAGGCCGTCGAACTCTTCGAGCGCTCCGATTACGATGTCCATGAACTGTTCCACGTGGCCAATCGGCTCCGGCTGAAGCAGTTCGGGAACCGGATCCATCTCTGCAGCATCATCAACGCCAAGAGCGGCGCCTGCCTAGAGGATTGCGGCTTCTGCAGTCAGTCTGTTTATCACGCCACCCGGATCCCGAGTTATGGTATGGTATCCCCAGACGAGATGGTCGGGGCCGGCAGGAAGGCGCAAGGGAACGGCGCCTCTGCGCTTGGGGTCGTCACCGCCGGTCGCGGCTACGCCGCCGCATCAGCGGATTTTCGTCAGCTTATCGAGGGGATCCGGGCCATCGCGCAGGACGGCTGGGTAGAGGGTCACGCCTCTCTCGGAATCATGGGCGACGAGGAGTTTCGACAGCTCAAGGCGGCCGGCCTCACCACCTTCAACCATAATCTGGAAACCGGCCGCTCCTACTTTCCGAAGGTCTGCACGACCCACACCTATGACGAGCGGGTGCGTACCATCAAGGCCGCGAAGGCTGCCGGGATCAGGACTTGCAGTGGCGGGATCATTGGAATGGGGGAAGAGCCGATGCATCGCGCCGAGCTCGCCTTTGCCCTCAAAGAATTGGATGTAGACGAGGTCCCTCTGAACTTCCTGGTTTCCGTGGACGGAACGAGACTGGAAAAAGCCATTCCCCCGCCGCCCCTCGAAATGCTGAAGGCGATCGCGCTCTTTCGCTGGATCCTCCCGACCAAGAATATCTTTATCTGCGCCGGCAGAGCGCATCTGGGCGACCTGCAATCGATGATCTTCTTCGCCGGCGCGAGCGGGATGATGGTTGGCGACTTCCTCACGACCAAGAATCGAAGTGTGAGCGACGACCTCAAGATGGTCCGGGATCTTGGGCTCGACTTCGGTGGTCCCCTCTTCGCCCAGGAGCGCCAGGGCGTCACCGCTTCGATACGCCTCGCTACAGGCGCTGCCGCCTGACCCTCGCCATGGCCTCTCGCAGCCATCGGCTTCAGCAGGACGACAAACGATACGTCTGGCACCCGTTCACGCAGATGCAGGACTGGCTGCGGGAGCGCCACCCGATCATCGAGCGTGGCGAGGGGAGCACCCTCATCGACGTGGACGGGCGTCGCTACCTGGACGGGATCTCTTCGCTCTGGGTGACCGTTCACGGCCACCGTCACGCAGCAATCGACCGGGCCATTCGCGCCCAACTCGGCAAGGTCGCACACACCACCTTCCTGGGTCTGTCTCATCCGCTCGCCATTACGCTCGCCAAGGCGCTCGTCCGGGTCGCCCCGGAAGGGCTCACTAAGGTCTTTTATTCCGATAACGGCTCGACTGCCGTCGAGATCGCGCTCAAGATGGCGTTTCAATACTGGCAGCAGCGGGGCGGGGCATTTGCGCGCAAGAGACGGTTCATCGCCTTGGAAGAGGCGTATCATGGTGATACGCTGGGCGCGGTCAGCGTCGGCGGGATCGATCTGTTCCACCAGCTCTACCGGCCGCTCCTTTTTCCGATCTGGAGGATCCCGTCGCCATACCGGGCGCCGTGGGATCGCTCCCGACAAGTTGATTCGCTGAAACGATTGGAGTCGCTTCTTACGCGATGCCACGATCAGGTGGCCGGCCTGATCGTGGAGCCGCTGATGCAGGCCGCGGCCGGGATGCTGCCCTCACCGCCGGGCTTCCTCAAGGCCGTGCGATCGCTCTGCTCGCAATACAACGTTCTGCTGATTCTTGATGAGGTTGCCACCGGTTTCGGCCGGACCGGGACGATGTTTGCCTGTGAACAAGAGGGTGTGACGCCCGACCTGCTCTGCTTGGCGAAGGGGCTTACCGGCGGCTACTTGCCGCTGGCCGCCACGCTCACGACACAACAGATCTTCGACGGTTTCTGCGCCCCCTATGAGGAGAAAAAAGCCTTCTTTCATGGGCATAGCTACACCGCCAACCCGCTGGCCTGCGCCGCCGCCCTCGCGAACCTGCAGTGCTTTCAGCGGGAGCAGACCTTGAAGCGCATGCAGCCCAAGATCGTCCTGTTGCGTCGAGAGCTCGAACCGCTTCGATCACTGCCGCACGTGGGCGACGTCCGGCAAATAGGGTTTATGGTCGGGATCGAGCTGATGCGAGACCCGGCCCGAGGAGAGCCATACCCATACGAGGCCAAGACCGGGATTCGGACGATCCTGGAGGCACGACGACGCGGCCTGATGATCCGGCCGCTGGGCAACGTCATCGTCCTGATGCCGCCCCTGTCGATCTCGCAAAGGGACATTGTCAGAATGGTTCGTATCGTGCGTGATTCCATCGTCACGGTAACAGAGAGATGAAGGACGCCAGACCCGCAGGCCTGTTTGTTACCGGGACCGATACCGGCGTCGGGAAGACGCTGATTACGGCTGGGCTGGCCTATGCCCTGCGGGTCCTGGGGATCGATGCGGGGGTAATGAAGCCGGTTGAGACCGGCTGTCCCACCAGGACTGGGCGGCTGCGACCGCCGGATGCGTTGACGCTTCGTGAGGCTGCGCAGTCGCGGGACGCCCTCGACCTGGTTAACCCGTATCGTTTCCATGAGCCCCTTGCCCCGATGGTTGCGGCTGAGCGGTCCGGCCGACGTATCGATGTCGGCCGACTGGAAGAGCGGTTCACTCTTCTCACTGATCGGCATTCGGTGGTCCTGGTCGAGGGCGCCGGCGGCCTGCTGGTTCCCATCACTGAAGAAACGTCATGTCTCGATCTTGCTGCCAGGCTTCGGCTCCCGTTGCTTATCGTGATTGGGTCCAGGCTCGGCGCGTTGAACCACGCCAGGCTGACCATTGAGACCGCGCTTCATGCCCGCGTCCCGGTGGCAGGAGCAATCTTGAACCATTTCCACGCGGACCGTTCGGTCGCTCGGACGACAAATCTCTCGGCGCTTCGCCGGCTCTTACCCATCCCGCTCCCTGGGGAGATTCCGCACCTCTCCACTATCAGGGGCCAGGCACTCTGGCGCCATCCCCTCCTTCAGCGCCTTTTGACGCGATCCCTTCGACAGCTTCTTCCGGAGACCATCGCAAGAGGTGAGACGTGATGCTTACGCTGAGGCCTGCGATACTCACACCGCTGCTCATAGCCTTGCTGCTGACCTCCTGTGCTACCCCAAGGCTCAGGCCACGGGCATGGGAAGGAGTGTCTGGCGAGGAGGGGCTGGCGTCCTGGTACGGTCATCCATACCATGGTCGCCGCACCAGCAATGGCGAGGTCTACAATATGTATCAGTTATCGGCGGCGCACCGCGAGATCCCGCTCGGCAGTTGGGTGGAGGTGATCAATCTCAGCAATGGCCGGTCCCTCACCGTCAGGATCAACGATCGGGGACCCTTTGTGAACGGGCGAATCATCGATCTCTCATACGCAGCCGCCTCATTGCTGGGAGTGACGGGTCCTGGCGTAGTGCCGGTCAGAGTGCGACTTACCCAAGCGCCGCAGAGTGGCCTGAACCCGGGCCGGTATTCGGTGCAGGTGGGCTCATTCACCGCCGAGGTAAATGCCCTCGCGCTGAAAGCAGCGCTGGAACAGAAGGCTTCAGACGTTTACCTTGTGAAAGCTCAGGTGGGTGGAGAGGTCTACTACCGAATCCGAGTCGGGCAGTTCGCCTCACGCGCCGAGGCCAAGACGACTGCGGAGCGACTGGCTTCTCTCGGCTACCGCGTTCTGATCATGGGCTCTGAAGATCGCCCCTAACGCCAATACTGTTCACTGAGTGCAGTACTTCATAACTATGCTCACGAATCCGTTTGCCCTGAGCCTGTCGAAGGGCGGCTTCACCGTTCGTGGTTCGACAGGCTCACCACCAACGGCTACAGTGAACCGTATTGGCCTTAAGGCGCTCTGACCTCATACATTAGCCCCTCCCTACGTGAGATGCAGCCAGGTTCGCCTTCCCTCTCAGCTCGGCACGGCGTCCTACTGTCTTTCAGCTTGCCTTTGCCTTGGAGACGGACTACAGTTATTATTATATTATGTAATATAACAAAATATAAGATGACTTGATATGTATAAGTAGATTATGATAGCATGAATTATAGCTAAATTGAGAGGCGATCCATTCTACTTGCACAGAGGGATTCGCGATGAGTCAAGAGGCAAGAGGGGGGATGCGGCCGTGACGTAAGATGGCATTGATGTGACGGCACGCGTGGCGCGTGCGATTCGTTCAATACATACAAGCCGAGAGGTAATGATGGCAGCGCGAGTGTTGGTTGTAGATGATGAGCCGGGGGCGGTGGAGCTTCTTCAGGAGTTCCTCGTCGCAAAGGGGTATGAGGTAATCGCGGCGAGTAACGGGGCAGAGGCCGTGCAAAAAGTCGTGGAGGAGCGGCCCCATCTGATCCTACTGGATGTGCGAATGCCGAGGATGGATGGCCTCGAGGCCCTTCGCCGGATCAGAGAGATCGACAAGGAGGTCGCCGTGATCATGGTTACGGGCGTGAACGAGGAAGAGATCGGTCGGCAGGCCATGGCGCTGGGCGCCTTCGATTATATCGTCAAACCCTTGGACTTACCGTACCTAGAACGAAGCCTGTGGTACAAGATTACCATGATGACGCTGTGATGCGGCGAGCCCTTCGATACGCCAACCGTTCACGCTGAGCTTGTCGAAGGAAACGGCTGGGATGCTCGGGACGGGCGTGTCGAAGACTGATCCGTCCTAGGTTCGACGGGCTCACCATGAACGGAATAAAGACATCCGCAGTCTGCATGACTTCTGTAAGGATCAATAATAGCGGCTATGGCGAACAAGACGATCCTTGTTGTAGATGATAACCCGCAGAACGTCGAACTGTTGACGGTCCTGATGCAGGCCGAGGGGTATGAGGTCGTGGTGGCCGCCGACGGCCTGGAGGCCCTGGCTCAGGTGGCCGCCTTCCCTCCGGACTTGATCCTCCTGGACATCATGATGCCGAAGCTGGATGGCTACGCGGTCTGCCGCCGCCTGAAACAGGAGGCGCCGACCCGCCTGGTGCCGATCGTCTTGCTCACGGCTCTGGGGGCGGAAGAGGCCCGTGTCCAAGGGATCGAGGCGGGGGCTGACGACTTTATCATGAAGCCGTTCAGTCGGGCAGAGCTGAGGGCCCGCGTCCGCTCGCTGCTCAGGCTCAAGGCGTTTACCGACGAGTTGGAATACGCCGAGGCCATGCTGCTCGCGCTGAGCCGAACCGTCGAGGCAAAGGACCCATACACCCAGGGACACTGCGAGCGACTGGCGGCCTACTCGGTCGCCCTTGGACGGAAGCTCGGCCTGCCACCGGAGGAGCTGACGGCCCTGGACAGAGGCGGGGTCCTGCACGATCTGGGGAAGATCGGGATTCCGGATGCGATTCTGCTGAAACCCAGCGGCCTCAGCGAGGCGGAGTGGGTGATCATGCGCGAGCATACGGTAATCGGCGAGCGGATTTGCCAGTCGCTACGATCATTACTGCGGGTTCTGCCGATCATCCGCCATCACCATGAGCGGTGGGATGGGAGCGGTTACCCTGATGGCCTCGCGGGGGAGGCGATCCCCCTTACTGCGAGAATCCTGCAGATCGCCGACATCTTTGATGCGCTGATGACGGCGCGACCATACAAGCCTGCCTGGTCGTTACAAACCGCGTGTAACATCCTGCGGGATGAGGTGGCGTGCGGCTGGCGTGATCCCGCCGTGGTGGGGCCGTTCATCGAGCTGGTCGAGCGCGGAGAGCTGCCCGGATCGGAAGCAGGCGCGCCCTGAGGATTAGGTACCAGCGCTCTATGACCACAGATTCACAATCCTGGATGTAAGTACGTATGTTGTCTATCAAGAACTGGAGCATCGGCACGCGGCTGCTGCTCGCCTTTATCCTGGTTCTAGCTCCCTTTGTGGGGTTCGTCGGCATTGCCGGGCTGCATTTCGGCGCCATCATGCACTCCTATCTACGGATCCAGGAGGATGCGACAGTCGATCTGAAACGGACATCCGACGTAATGGCGGCTGCCGATGGTCTCCTGCTGGCAACTAAAGACTATCTCGTCAGTCAAGGTCCGCAGGAGCAGCAGCGGGTCAACGGATACGTGACGCTTCTTCACGAGGCTTTCAGGGTGCTGGAAACCACACGATTTGAGGGCGCCGATGAGCGGCGATTGTTTGATGCAGTGAAAGACATGGCGCCTCGCATGGAAGCGCTCGGACGGGAAATCGTCGCGCCTGCGCCCTTCCCGCACAATCGTGAGATATCCGCCAAGGTGGCCAGGCTGACACAGATACACGATCACGTCGATACGACGCTGCATCAGCTCATGGGCGTCCACATACGCGAAATCGATGAGGCGATGCGACACGTCTCCGATGTGGGCCAACAGGTGATATTTGTCACGTTCGTCACGCTGGCTGTCAGCGCGTTGGGGGCTATCGCGATCAGTGTCCCATTGGCACACTGGCTGAGCCGACCCATCCGGACCATCGCGCAGGGGAGCCGTCGGTTGGCTGAGGGCGACCTCTCCCAGCGGGTGGAGGTAACCGTCGGAGGGGAGCTTGGAGAGGCGGCCCAGGCCTTTAACGAGATGGCGCAACGGCTGGAACGATCGGCTGTCGAAAACGCCGCGCTGTACGGCGCCGTGCGCCAACGCGCCGAACGGATCGCGGCCGTCAATCGCCTGACCAAGATCATCAGCGCCTCCCTCGATATCGGCGCCGTCTATGAGACCTTTGCTGAGGAGTTGAAACGGTTCATCTCCTATACCCGGATGGGGATTGTCATTGTCGATGAGTCAGGCGCGCGATTCAGGCTCTTTCAACTGGTCGGCAAACCGTTGAACGAGGTCCCCCTCGGGATGGCGTGGTCGAGGGGGGGAGACAGCGGCGTGGACTGGGTCATGACCCACAGGCGCCCGCATTTTGAATCGGATCTTGCGAAGGCGGGACGGTTTCGTGAAGACGAGGCGATGGCGAAGGAGGGGATTCGCTCGACAGTTCGCCTGCCGTTGATCGTAGCGGGGCAGGTCATCGGTGTCCTTTTTTTGGACGATGTCGCGCCCAGCCACTACACTGAGGCCGATCTTGAACTGCTTGTTCCGCTCGGAGAGCAGTTGGCCATCGCCATTGAAAATGCCAGGCTCCACAAGGAGATGGGACAGAGAGTGGAGGAGCGAACGCGGACGCTCAAGCACACGCAGGCGCAACTCATCCAGTCGGGGAAGTTGGCGGCAGTCGGGACGCTGGCGGCGGGGGTGGCCCACGAGCTGAACCAGCCCCTGATGATCATCCGAGGCTATGCCCAGGAGCTGCTCCGAGACGAGCGGATCGGGGAGGAGGCGATCCGTGACGATCTACGGCGGATTGAGGCACAAACGACCAGGATGACGGCCATCATCGATCACCTGCGCGACTTCTCGCGCGAGTCCAAGGGGAAGCGGCAGGACACAGACCTGAACCGGGTGGTGACGGACGCGCTAGACTTCCTCGGGCAGCAACTTACGGCTAGAAACATCGACGTCGTCCAGGAACTGCACCCCGCGCTCCCGACGGTCCGGGTCGATCCGTTACAGATCGAACAGATACTCCTGAACCTGATTACCAATGCCCGGGATGCGATGGAGCCGGCGGGTCGCGGGACTATTGTGATCCGCACTGAGGTCATATCCGGTAACCGGGTCGCCCTGAGCGTCACTGATACCGGTCCCGGCATTCCCGGAGAGATCCAGTCCAGGATCTTCGACCCGTTTTTCACGACCAAGGAGGTCGGCAAAGGGACCGGCTTGGGGCTGAGCATCTGTCATGGGATCGTTAAGGAGCATGGGGGAGATCTGACGATGGAGAGCCCGGTAGCTGATGGTCGTGGCGCCCGCTTTACGCTCATCTTGCCGCTTATCCACCCCGATGATGGTAAAGGGAGTCCGGCCTGAAGGGTGTACGTATGCTCCCGGTCGATGACAACCCTAACGACATAGTGTAGTGTCTCATCAATGCCTTTACAGTCCGTTCGTGGTGAGCTTGTCGAATCCATGAACGGAACTCACTGAAATACTTGACCCTTCGACAGGCTCAGGGTGAACGGAATAAGTAAAGAAGCATTGGATACACTACACTAGAGTCGGCACTGTGCAATTCGGCCGTCGTGGTTCAATAATCGCATGACAATACGAGTCAGATTGCTGCTCGGGTTCGGGCTGGTATGCCTGACCATGATGGCGGCGCCGCTGACCATCTATATGGTGCAAAGCATCAGAGCGCTGCAATCGGCCGGTCTGAAGTATGCCGGGATTGCGCCGTCGAGGGCGCTGCTGAGGATGGTGCAATTGCAGCAACAGCACCGCGGACTCTCCTCCGGGGTGCTGGGCGGGCATACAGAGATGGAGGCGCAACGCGCGGCCAAGCAGGCCGAGGCCGATCAGGCGGTCGAGGCGTTTGACGCGATGGTCGCGTCCAGGATCCATGATCCTGCGCTCACCGCGGACTGGCGCAGGGCGGCCGAGGCCTGGAAGCGGCTTGCGCGTGGGGTGGCCTCGCACTCGATCTCCGGTCAGGAGAGTGTTGTCGGGCATGCGGCGCTTATCGGCGACGATCTCAAGCTACTCGACCTCCTGTTGGATTACTTCGGCCTCTCGTACGACCCAACCGGGCATGACTACCACCTGACCATGGCGCTGTTGGTGCACATGCCGATGCTCACCGAATTCCTTGGCCAGGCGCGGGTGCACGGGGCGCTCCTGTTGGCAGAACGGCGCATTACGCTGGCGGACCGCACCGCGTTGATCGGGCTTATCGGCAATGTGGAACGGCAACACGAGTATATGACGCGCGAGTTGGACAAGGCGATGGTGCTGAACCCCCAGATGAAGACCGACCTTGGCGGCATCGCCCAGGTCAGTAGGGCGCTTGCACAGAAGGCGATCGATCTCGCCAGAACTCAGGTGGTGGAAGCCGAGAGGCTGAGTTATGCGCCGGCCGATTACCTCGCGCTCTTCACTCAGGTCATTGATGGTCAGTTCGCGCTCCTCGATCACGCGATGCTCGATCTGGAAGGGGCGCTCCAGGCGCGCCTGGCCGCGTTGCGACGTGGGCAGGACAAGACAATCGCCTTCATGGCGGCGGTGGTCGCGTTGGCGGTATGGCTGGCGGCGGTGATCGTCCGCGCGACCAAACGGGATATCATCGCCCTACAGCAGAGTGAGGAGGCGCAGCGACGCCACGCGAGCGAGCTCGAAGCCACGGTTGAGGAGCGAACGCGGACGCTCAAGCACACGCAGGCGCAGCTCATCCAGTCGGGGAAGTTGGCGGCAGTCGGGACGCTGGCGGCCGGGGTGGCCCACGAGCTGAACCAGCCCCTGATGATCATCCGAGGCTATGCCCAGGAGCTGCTCAGAGACGAGCGGATCGGGGAGGAGGCGATCCGTGACGATCTACGGCGGATCGAGGCGCAGACGGGCCGGATGACGGCCATCATCAATCACCTGCGCGACTTTTCGCGCGAGTCCAAGGGGAAGCGGCAGGACACAGACCTGAACCGGGTGGTGACGGACGCGCTGGACTTCCTCGGGCAGCAGCTTAAAACCCAACACATCGACGTCGTTCAGGAACTGCACCCCGCGCTCCCGACGGTCCGGGTCGATCCGTTGCAGATCGAACAGATACTCCTGAACCTGATTACCAATGCCCGGGATGCCATGGAAGCGGCAGCGTTCGGGACCATCACCATCCGGACCGAGTGTGCTCAGGGTGACCGGGTGGCGCTCAGTGTGACTGATACCGGGCCCGGCATCCCGGAAGAGATTCGGACCAGGATCTTTGATCCCTTTTTTACGACGAAAGAGGTCGGCAAAGGGACCGGCTTGGGGCTCAGCATCTGCCATGGTATTATCGAGAAGCATGGGGGGGAGTTGATCATGGCGAGCCCGGTGTCCGACGGTAAGGGCGCTCGCTTTACCATCATTTTACCGCCTGCCTGAACGAGTGTGAGGGGGATCGGATATGAATAGCGACCGTGTGCTGCTGGTCGATGACGAGCCGGATATCCGTCGATTGCTGTCGCGCTATCTCGGGCGGCTGGGGTACATTGTACAGGAAGCGGCGGATGGGGAAGCGGCGGTGGCGCTGGTGAAGGCGGCGATTCCCGATGTGGTGATCACCGATATGGCCATGCCTCGCCTGGACGGCCTGGGACTGCTCGAGCAGCTTCGGAGGTTGGACCCCGGTCTGCCTGTGATTGTGCTCACCGGACACGGCTCGTTCGAGAATGTCATTGCCGCCATGCGGTGTGGGGCGGCCTTTGACTATCTGGTCAAGCCGCTCCAGGACCTCACGATGATCGAGGTGGCCGTGGCTAGGGCGCTGGAGGTCAGGAGGCTGCGCGCCAGGGCCAGGGAGGCGGACCAGGTTGCCGCGATCCGGGAAATGGCTGTCACCGCGAGCGATAAGATCCTAAATCCCTTGAACATCATCCTCCTCAGCCTGGCGCAGCTTACCGGCGAAGGGGTCACGGCAGAGGCCAAGACCAAGGCTGCGGCGCACGTTGAAGCGGCTGTTGAGACTATCGCCAGGGTCGTCCGACAGATGCGTACGGTGGCGCGGTACGCGCCTCGCGAGGTCCTCCCCGGTCTCCGGGAGATCGATCTCGATCAAGCCGCGGGGGACGAGAAGCGCGATGTTCAATAATCCGGAACTCTCATGAGGAGGCGGCTTGGCCAGGTCCTGGTCGGGGTCGGGATCATTCAGCCGGAGCAACTCGAACAGGTACTGAAGCTACAGGCTCAGATTCGGCTGCCGCTGGGGCAACTGCTGATCAGCCAGGGGTTGGCCACAGAAGAGCAGATCGCGACGACGCTGGCGACGCAGTTCGCGATCCCGTACGTCCGTCTGGCATCGGCCGTCGTCGAGCCGAAGGCCCTCGATCTGGTTCCTCAGGCCATGGCTGAGAAGTACACGATCTGTCCCCTCTCCATCGAGGGGAAAGCGCTGCTCCTGGTGATGGCCGACCCGCTGAATCTGGAGGCCATCAAGGATGTGGAGTTCCGCGCTTCTCTTCGGGTCCGGCCGGCCATCTCGACGCCGACAGAGATCAAAGACGCCATCGCCCGCTGCTACGCCTTTGAGGAGTCCCTGGGTCCCTTGGTCCGCAACCTCGAGGACAAGGTGGAGGTCAAGGTGCTGCCCTCGACTGGGTCCCTGGATGCCGGTGGGATCCTGGATCTGAAGAAAAGTGAGACGACGCCGGCCGTCAAGATGGTGAATCTTCTGATCAATGAGGCGATCAAGACGCGAGCCAGCGATGTCCATATTGAGCCCGGCGTCGGCGAGGTGACCGTCCGGAACCGGATAGACGGCATTTTGCGGGACGCGCATACCATGCCCAAGTGGATTCACGCCGGCGTGGCCTCCCGGCTGAAGATCCTTGGCGGGCTTGACATTGCGGAGCGCCGCCTCCCTCAGGACGGGCGGATCAAGGTCAGGTACGGTGAGCGCACGCTGGACCTGCGTGTCTCAACGCTCCCGACCCATTGCGGGGAGAAGGTAGTCCTTCGACTGCTCGACCCGGTCCGGGACCTGCTGAGCCTAGAGCGCGTGGGGCTGGACCCCGGTCAGCATCAACTCCTTGAAACAGTGCTGGCGCAGCCCCAGGGGACGATCCTGGTGACCGGCCCAACCGGCAGCGGCAAGACCTCGACGCTGTATGCCACACTCTCACGCCTCAAATCGCCTGGAATCAATATCGTGAGCATAGAGGATCCGATCGAGTTTCAGATCGCTGGTGTCAACCAGGTCCAGGTGAACGAGCGGGCGGGGCTGACTTTTGCCTCTACCCTCCGCTCCGTCCTTCGCCAGGACCCGGACGTCATTATGGTGGGGGAGATCCGAGACCACGAGACCGCGGAGATTGCCTTCCAGGCCTCGCTGACGGGCCATCTGGTCTTCAGCACCCTGCATACCAACGACGCCATCTCGGCCATCACCCGCCTGCTGGACCTGGGAATTGAGCCGTTCCTGGTGGCCTCTTCCATCTCGCTCATCGTGGCCCAGCGGCTTATGCGGCGCCTTTGTAACCACTGCCGCGAGGCGTACCAACCCTCCGACGATATGGTGAGACGGCTGAGACTGACGGATGTCGCCACTGCCGTTTTTCGGGGGAAAGGGTGCCCTGCGTGCCAGGGGACCGGCTTTTTCGGACGGATCGGCGTATTCGAATTCCTGTCGATTGATGCCGCGATGCGTGAGTTGATCACTCAGCGGGCCTCAGAGGGAACCTTGCGGCGCGAGGCCAACGCCAGGGGATTTGTGAGCCTGATCGAGGCGGCAGGCGCCAAGATCCGCGCAGGACTCACCAGCCCGGACGAGGTCCTTCGGGCCATCCTTGGAGACGAGGGTGTCCAGAACCGCTGCGGAAGCTGCGGCGAGAAGATCGAGGCCGACTTCGCGATCTGTCCTGCCTGCCAGACGGTCCTGAAGCCCCGGTGCCCCTCGTGCCGTCAGGATCTGCTGCCAGAGTGGAAAGCCTGCCCCTTCTGTTCGACGCCTGTCGTAAGCCCTGTCGAACGAACGGATACCGTCTCGAAGGTCGCGTCGTCTCCCACCGAGAGTAAGCCTGTCGTGAGCCCGGTCGAACGACGGGTGAAGATTCTTGTGGTGGACGACGAGGAGGACGTGAGGCGGATCGTGGCGATCGCACTGCAGCAGCTTCCCTTCTCGGCCGAGATCCTGACGGCCGGCAATGGCATGGAGGCGCTGAAAGCGGTCGAAGCCGAGCAGCCAAGTCTGGTGATTCTCGATCTGATGATGCCCCAGATGGACGGGTTTGAGGTCTGCCGTCGTCTCCGGGAAAACGTCAAGACCGCCTTCATTCCGATCCTCATGCTGACCGCCAGGGGAGAGAGCGAGACCAGGACCAAGGCATTCCTGGTCGGAACGGACGATTATCTGATGAAACCGTTCGAGATCAACGAGTTGAACGCGAGGGTCGGGCGGCTCGTGCGCCGCACCTATGGAGTGTAGGGGAATGCGAGAATCGAAAGATCCGAAGCCGCTTCAGTATGAAGCGGGGCGGACCGCTCAGAAACAGTGGGCCGAGGAGCGAGATCGCCTGTACGCTGTCCTGGAAGCCACCTCTGACGGGATAGCGCTGTTTGATCCCGAAGGCCGGCTACTGCTTGCCAACCTGACCTTCCGCAAGTATTTCGGGTTGATCCCCGAAGACCTGGCGCATGAGGATCCGGCCGCGACCCTTGAGTTTTTGAGGTCACGGGCAAAGAACCCCGCCGAGTTCGAGCGAAGCTTCCGGGGGCTTCTGTTGCATCCCGAGACGACGGAACATGATACGATCGAGCTCAAGCTGCCCTACCCTCGCGTCCTCCTGCGCATACGCACCCCGGTACGGGATGAGGCGGGAGCCGCCGTCGGGCATGTGCATACTGTTCGGGATGTGACCATGGAGCGGGAGGTTGCGCAGACGAAATCGGATTTCGTTTCTACCGTCTCACATGAGTTACGGACCCCGCTGACCTCCATCAAAGGCTCACTGCAGCTCATTATGGGCAACCCGCAGAATCTACTTCCCTTCCAGCGGGAGTTGTTGAGTATCTGCCTGAGGAATGCCGATCGCCTGATCCGCCTCGTCAACGATGTCCTGGACCTCTCCAAGATTGAAGCGAGGAAGCTTACGCTGAAGTTGTCCGAGCAGAACGTGCCGCACCTCGTCGAGCTCGCCCTGGCGAGCGTGAGCATGCTGGCGAAGGAACGGCAGACCACTGTCGAGGTGAGCCTGCCTTCGGACCTGCCTCCGATTCAGGCCGACCAGGATCGGATTGTCCAGGTCCTGACTAACCTGTTGAGCAACGCTATCAAGTTCTCCGGACCCGCAGAGCGCGTGCGCGTCGTCGCGGAGCTCAGGCGCGTCGCCGGGGATGATGAGGGTATAGTGCGCGGGCGGAGAGGTGTGGACCAGGCGATCGAATTCAGCGTGATCGACCGGGGTCGAGGCATCGCGCAGGAGGATTTCGATAAGCTGTTCGTGTCTTTTCACCAATTGGATAGTTCAGCCGCGCGGGAGACCGCTGGGACCGGCCTCGGGCTGGCCATCTGTAAGGGGATTGTCGAAGAGCACGGGGGCAGGATCCGGGCCCGCTCGGATGGGCTCGGTCTCGGGACGACTGTCACGTTCCTTCTCCCCGTGGGGGGACCGCCCAGGCGCCGTCTTGTCGTGGCTGATGACGACTCATTGTTCGTCAGCCTCCTGGTAGAGGTATTTGAGTCTGCAGGCTACCTGGTGACGTCGGCTCCAGATGGAGAGGCGGCCCTGCAGATGATCGAGCAGGCCATACCGGATCTACTGATCCTGGATCTGCTGCTTCCTCGAGTGAATGGGTGGGAGATCCTGAAGATTCTCCGGGAGAAGGCAACGACACGGGACCTGCCGATTCTAGCCGTGACCTCCCTGGGCGCTTCTGATGCCGAACAAACTCTTGCCCTTGGAGCGGACGACTACCTGAGCAAACCGATCTCTCTCTCTGTCATAGCCGACACGGTCGGTCGTCTCATCACTGAGGCGGAGCGCCGGCGGCGAGAGACCGAGGCGGAGACGGCGGCTGAACGGTTGCTGGCGGCCCGACCCGTGGGAGCCCAAAAGGCGGAGAAGGCTCGCCTTCGCATCCTGGTCGTCGAGGACAATCCGATCAATATGGAGCTGATGATCGAACTGCTGGAACGGGGAGGATACGAGGTCTACACGTGCGCTGATGGGCGAGAGGTGATACAGCAGACCAAGACGCATCGGCCGGACCTCATCCTGCTCGACATCAACCTGCCGCATATTGATGGCTTGACACTTACCCGGATGCTTCGAGAGGATCCGGAGACTCGATCTATTATGATTCTCGCCATCAGCGCCTACTCCGTGGCAGACGACAAGGAGCGGATCCGCCAGGCGGGGTGTGATGGGTTCATCCCCAAGCCGATCGACACCAGGATCTTCCTTCAGACGATCTCGATGCTCCTCGATCGCGGCAAAGCCCCGTAGGAGCGACCCACCGGATCGGTCGTAACTGCTGAGATGCCGCTGCCGCGATGGTCCGGTCCCGGTCCTTGTCCTGGGAGCACGCATCCCTGAAGCTGCCTTGACAGTGACCAAGGGGCTTCCTATAATCGAACACATCTGACAACTGGAGGCTTTGTGGAAGAACACAGTCCGTTGGTAGTCGAGCGGATGCGGAAGCTGGCGGAGCTTGAGGCAGCCGGCGTGGATCCCTATCCGGCTCGCTTTGAAGTCCGAAACCTCATGGCCGATCTTCACCGGGAGTACGCTGTCCTCCCTGAAGACGCCAATGCAGCGCCGGATGTGGCCATCGCCGGCCGCCTGATATCCCTGCGCCATCACGGCAAGGTTACCTTTGCCCACCTCCAGGACTGCTCCGGCAGGATGCAACTCTACCTTTCGCAGGACACGCTGGGCGCGAAGGCCTACGACTTCTGCAAGAAGCTGGATGTTGGCGACTACCTGGGGGTGGAGGGCCAACTCTTCCGAACGCGGACTGGGGAACTCACGGTGCGAGCCCGGACGGTTCAGCTCTTGTCGAAGTCGCTGCGGCCGCTGCCGGAAAAGTGGCATGGGCTGACCGATGTAGAGACCCGCTTTCGCCAGCGCTACCTGGATCTCATCGTGAACCGCCAGGTCGCAGACGCCTTCAGGACACGCAGCCGCCTGATCGCGGAGATCCGCCGCTTCCTTGACTCGAGGGGGTTTTTGGAGGTCGAGACCCCCATGATGCAGGCGATGGCCGGCGGCGCCATGGCGCGCCCCTTTGTCACCCATCACAACGCTCTCGACCTCACGTTGTATCTGAGGATTGCCCCTGAGCTCTATCTGAAGCGGCTCGTTGTAGGAGGATTCGATCGGGTCTTCGAGATCAACCGGAACTTTCGGAATGAGGGGATCTCCACCCAACACAACCCCGAGTTTACGATGTTGGAGTTCTACCAGGCGTATGCCGATTACCGGGATCTGATGGCGATGACGGAAGCGATGCTGGCTCACCTGGCCAAGGAGATCACGGGGGACCAGGAGGTGACGTATCAGGGGCAGCGGATCTCCTTCGCTCCGCCCTGGCCGAGGCTGACGCTTGAGGAGGCCCTCGTCACGCTGGCTGGACTTGATGCAGAGGCCCTCAAGACAGAAGAGGGACTGAGTGCCTTGGCCGGACGCCATGGTGTGAACATCGCGCCGGGGTGGGGCAGGGGGAAGGTGCTGGCTGAGCTGTTCGACACCCTGGTGGAGTCGAAGCTCTTACAGCCCACGTTCATCATCGATTTTCCCACCGAGCTTTCCCCCTTGGCCAAAGCGACACAAGGAGAGCCGACGACGGTTCAGCGGTTCGAGTTGTTCGTGGGCGGGATGGAGATCGCCAATGCCTACTCCGAGTTGAACGATCCGCGCGAGCAGCGCGCCCGCTTTCTTGACCAGTTGCGGCAGCGTGATCAAGGCGATCTGGAGGCCCATGGCCTGGATGAGGATTATCTGCGCGCATTGGAGTATGGGATGCCGCCGACGGCTGGTGAGGGAATCGGCATCGACCGGCTGGCTATGCTCTTCACCGACTCCGCCTCCATACGCGATGTCATCCTCTTCCCTCTCCTGAAGCCGGCCCAAGGCGAACAGGGTAGCGCCGATGCCGTTTGAACTGTTCGTGGGGCTTCGATATCTGAAGGCGAGGCGAGGGCAGGCGTTTATCTCCCTGATTACGCTGATCTCTATCGGCGGCGTCGCCCTTGGCGTCATGGCGCTTATTGTCGTCCTGGCGGTCATGAGCGGGTTTGAGCGTGACCTTCGAAGCAAAATCCTCGGAACCAATGCCCACCTCTGGATCATACGCTATGGGGATCGAGGGGTGGAGGAGCCGGCTCGGACGCTTGCGCAGGTTCGCGATGTTCCGCACGTGGTGGCCGTGTCTCCTTTCACCTACCATCAGGTGATGCTGAGCGCAGGCCGAGGCGCGGGAGGAGCGGTCCTTCGTGGGATCGATCTCGACTCCGCGCGGGAGGTCACGGCGTTGACCAGAAGCTTCACCGAGGTCGATCCGGCGCGGCTGACAGGGCCGGCCGAGGGGAGCGGATGGCATCTTGACCCCGAGGGGATCATCATCGGGCGCGCCTTGGCCACGAATCTCGGGGTGGGCCTCGGCGGGCGGGTGAACGTCATTTCTCCCTTCGGCAATGTCATGACCCCATTCGGGCTTGCGCCGCGCATGCGAAGTTTCACCGTGGCCGGGATCTTCGAGATGGGAATGTATGAATACGACAGCGCTCTGGCCTATATCGGCATCACAGCGGCTCAGCAGCTCTTCCAGATGGGACAATCAGTGACAGGGATCGAGGTGAAGGTGGACGATCTATACAGAGCGAAGGAGGTGGGAGCGGAGATTCAGCGACGCCTTGGGTTCCCGTACGTCGCAAAAGACTGGATGCAGTTGCACCGCAACCTCTTTGCCGCCCTGAAGCTGGAAAAGATCGCCATGTTTATCATCCTGACGATGATTGTGCTGGTAGCCGCTTTTAACATCGTGAGCACCCTGATTATGAAGGTAATGGACAAGGGGGCGGAGATCGGCATCTTGAAGTCGATCGGCGCCACCTCCAGGAGCATTATGTTGATCTTCATGGTGGAGGGATTGGTGATCGGGCTTGTCGGTACCCTGTTGGGGACTGCGGGGGGCGCGATTATCTGTAAACTGCAGGAGACCTATAAAATCGTCAGACTCCAGGGGGATGTCTATCTGCTGGATGCCCTCCCGATCTTAATGAAAGAGACCGACCTGATTTTGATCGCCTCCTCGACGCTGGTCTTAAGTTTCCTCGCGACGCTCTACCCTTCCTGGCGGGCGGCCAGGCTTGACCCGGTCGTCGCGATCCGCTATGAGTGAGTTGATCAGAGCGCATGGCGTCTACAAGTCGTTTCAGGTCGATGGCGGAACAGTTGAGGTTTTGAAGGGTGTGGACCTCAGTATTGAAAAGGGAGCATTCATCGCCATCGTAGGACCTTCAGGCGCCGGCAAGAGCACGTTCCTGCATCTGCTCGGCGCCCTGGATCGCCCAACCGCTGGTGAGATTTTCTATGAGAATGTCGGCCTTGGGCAGATGGACGATGGGCAACTGGCCGGTTTTCGCAACCAGACTGTCGGCTTTATCTTTCAGTTCCATCATCTGCTGCCGGAGTTTACCGCACTGGAGAATGTCATGATGCCCCTCCTGGTCGCGCGGCAGAAGCGCTCACAGGCACGGGAGATCGCCGCGTCCCTGCTGAGGGAGGTGGGGCTCGAACCCAGGCTCTTACATCGCCCTTCTGAACTCTCCGGTGGGGAGCAGCAGCGAGTTGCGATCGCCAGGGCCCTGGGCGCCTCACCCAAGGTCATCCTTGCGGACGAACCGACCGGGAACCTGGATACCAAGACCGGCGATGCGACCTTTGAACTCCTCCATCGACTGAATCGAGAACGCGGCCTCACCTTTATCATGGTGACGCACAATGAGAAATTAGCTCATCGGTCGGATCGGATCGTAACCATATTGGATGGTCGCATTGTAGAGAAGGCTTGAAATTCTCAAAGGATCGGCTATACTGAAAACGTTGGTAACGCGAGGGTGCTGAAGAGAGGGGAGCGAGGAGATGTTCGAGCGATTCACAGAGCGAGCCCGTAAGGTGATTATCCTGGCCAGGGAGGAGGCGATCCGCCTCGGACACAACTTCGTTGGCACTGAGCACCTGCTGCTCGGACTGATCCGTGAGGGCGATGGACTTGCGGTTGCGATTCTCAAAAAGCTGAACGTGAACATCTCCGCAGTGAAAGGCGAGATCGAGAAGATCGTCTCGGTCGGCTCGGAGTTCAGCCCGGCCGGCGAGATCCCCTTTACCCCGCAGGCGAAAAAGGTCCTGGAATATGCCATCTCTGAAGCCAGATCACTCGGACACAATTATATCGGCACTGAGCACCTGCTGCTCGGGTTGATCCGGGAGGGCGAAGGGATCGCCTCCCTGGTCCTGAGAGACTTCGGCGTCAGCGTGGCCGCGGCCAAGGCGCAGGCCCAGGAGTTACTGGGTGAGCAGGCCTCCAAGCCCACGACCTCGACCAGGACACCCGCGCTGGATGAGTTCGGTGTGGACCTGACCGCGATGGCGCGCCAGGACAGGCTGGATCCCGTCATCGGCCGTGAGACGGAGATCGAGCGAGTCATCCAGATTCTCTCGCGTCGGACAAAGAACAACCCGGTCCTGATCGGGGAGGCCGGCGTGGGGAAGACCGCCATTGTGGAAGGGCTTGCCCAACGGATCGTGGCCAGCAACGTACCCGAGACCCTCCTCAGAAAGCGGGTCGTCCAGCTTGACCTCGCCGGCATGGTGGCCGGGACCAAGTATCGCGGTCAGTTCGAGGAGCGGCTGAAGGCCGTCGTCAAGGAGATTCAACAGACACAGTCTATTATCCTGTTTATCGATGAGTTGCACACGTTGGTGGGCGCCGGCGCCGCAGAGGGCGCGATCGACGCGTCCAGCATGTTGAAGCCGGCGCTTGCGCGCGGGGAGTTGCAGTGCATCGGTGCGACCACACTCGACGAGTATCGCCGTCACATTGAGAAGGACCGGGCGCTGGAGCGGCGGTTCCAGGCGGTCCAGATCGGGCCGCCGAGCGTGGAGGAGACGATTCGGATCCTCCGGGAGATTAAGGATCGCTATGAGGCGCATCACTGTGCGGTCATCACCGACGAGGCCGTCACGGCCGCTGCGCGTCTGTCTCAGCGCTACATCGCCGACCGCTTTCTGCCTGATAAGGCCATTGATGTCATCGACGAGGCCGGCTCACGGGCGCGGCTGAAAACCCTGATGTTGCCACAGGATCTCCGCGAGATGGAGAATGAAGTTGAGCGCCTCCGGGCCCAGAAGGAAGACGCGATCCGAACCCAGGCCTTTGAGGTTGCGGCTAGGCTCCGGGATTCTGAGCGCAAGCTCCGGGCCGAGTTGGAAGAGAAAAAGGCTCACTGGAAGGAGTCCAGGGCGAAGGAGAAGACCGTTGTCACGGCTGAGGAGGTCGCCTACATCGTCTCCAAGTGGACAGGTATTCCGCTGTACCAGATTGAGGAAGAGGAATCAGCCAAGCTGATCCGGATGGAGCAGGATCTGGCCAAGCGGGTGGTAGGGCAGACCGAGGCCATCGAGAGCGTAAGTCGCGCGATTCGCCGTTCGCGGGCCGGGATTAAGAACCCGAGCCGTCCCGTCGGATCGTTCATCTTCCTGGGGCCGACCGGCGTGGGGAAGACCGAGCTGGCCAAGGCGCTGGCGGAATTTCTGTTCGGAACGGAGGACGCGCTGATACGCGTCGATATGTCGGAGTACATGGAGCGGTTCTCTACCTCCCGTCTCATTGGCGCCCCTCCGGGGTATATTGGGTACGACGATTCTGGCCAGCTCACCGAAAAGGTTCGGCGTCGACCGTTTTCTGTCATCCTCCTAGACGAGATAGAAAAAGCCCACCCGGAGGTATTCAATCTACTCCTCCAGATCTTTGAGGATGGTCGCCTGACCGACAGCTATGGCCGCATTGTTGACTTTAAGAACACCATACTGATCATGACGAGCAACATCGGCGCCCGTCAGATCGGTCTCCACGCTGCCATGGGCTTTGCCAAGGGCGGTAGCGAGGCGGTGACATACGATAAGATGAAGGACACCGTCCTTGGCGAACTGAAGCGAGCCTTCAATCCGGAACTGCTGAACCGGATCGATGAGGTGATTGTCTTCCACCAGTTGAGCAAAGACGAACTATGCAAGATCGTGGATCTGATGCTTGCCCGCCTCCAGCTTCAGCTTGGTGAGCGCAAGATTTCGCTTGCGGTCGATGAGAGCGCGAAAGATTTTCTGATCAATCGAGGATTCGACCCAACCCTTGGCGCCAGGCCGTTGCGCCGTGCCATCCAGCGCTACGTGGAGGATCGATTGGCTGAAGAGGTCTTGAAAGGGCGATTTGCAGAAGGCGCTACCCTCAGGGTGAAACTGGAGGGTGACGCTTTGACATTCGAAGAGATCGGTCTCCTCGAAGCCCCTAAATAGTCTCACCTGTCCGCACCCCATCTCTTCATTATTACAGCCCGTCTGAGCGAGTTTCTCCTTGCGTTTTCGCGGCAAAGGTGGTAAAGTTCACCCGTTTAATTTGACCGCAGGTATCCCGTCCAGAATCGAGGAGTGATAGCGTTCAGTGCAACTCTTCGCAAATAGCGTAAAGGTTCTCGCCGCCGGTTCTCTCTTTCTCTTTTTGGTCTTGGCGTTCGGCAAAGCTTACGGCCAGGAACAGACACAGGTCAAACAACTCGATATCAAGGGAAGCCGAAAGATCGACGAGGCTACGATCCGGTTCAAGCTTAAGACCAGGGTTGGAGAGCCGTTCTCTCTGGAAAAGATCAGGGAGGATGTTAAAACCGTCTACCGGTTAGGCTTCTATGACGATGTCGCTGTGGATGCCGAAGTCTTTGAGGGGGGCCTGAAGATTACCTTCATCCTCACAGAAAAGCCGACCATTCGGGAAGTAAAGATACGAGGTAATAAACAGATTGGTACGGAGAAGATCAAAGAGAAACTCACGCTGGCTGAAGGCGGAGTGTTCAACCCTCAAGCCGTGACGGCGAATGCGGAAAAGGTCCGGTTGTTTTATGAAGAAGAGGGATATTACCAGGCAAAGGTCCTCCCACAGGTAGACAAAACCCCGGAGGGAGACATTGCGATCGCCTACGAGATCAAAGAAGGGGAGAAGTTTGAGATTTCTACTATTCGGATCCTTGGGGCCAAAGGGTTAAGCGAAGAGGAGATCAAGCTGCGCATGGCCACCAGGGAGCTGCTCTTGTTCTTCTTTTTTGGGACGCTGAAACGTGATGAACTGCAACGCGACCTGGATCGGATCAAGGCGTTCTACCTAGATAACGGCTATCTTGATATTAAAGTGGGGGAGCCGGAGATCCGGGCGATCGAGGCAAAGCAGAAGCTCGAGATCAGCGTGCGCGTAGAAGAGGGCCCACGGTATCGGGTCGGGGAGCTGCGGGTAACGGGCCACACCGTCTTTTCTACCGAGGAGGTATTGAAGCCGCTTCAGATCGCCAGGCAGGGTATCTTCAGTCGGGAGATACTCCAGCGGGACATACTGACCCTTACCGACCGGTATTCGGAGCGCGGCTATCTGTTTGCGGATATCGCCCCGACTATCAACACCGATCGAGAGAACCATATCGTGGATGTGGGCCTGGAGATCAGTGAAGGGAAGCAGGCCTTCCTGGAGCGGATTGAGATCTCAGGCAACACAAAGACCAGAGACAAAGTAGTCAGACGGGAGATCCCTCTGAACGAGGGCGACCTGTACAATAGCCGCCTGTTGGCGCGTGGTCGCCAGAATCTGAACAACCTTGGCTACTTTGAGGATGTCAAGATTGAGACCCGTCGGGGCACGGTTGAGGATCGGGTGGATATCGATGTCATGGTAAAGGAGAAGCCGACCGGCTCCTTCAGTATCGGAGGCGGCTTCAGCTCGATTGACGGGATCCTGGGTTCGGGCTCTATCACCCAAGATAACTTCCTCGGATTGGGCCAGCGAATCTCACTCTCAGGACAGCTCGGCGCAAGGGCAACTCGACTTGCCCTGAGCTTCTTCGATCCTCACATCCTGGACACCGAGACCTCACTGGACTTCTCGCTGTTCAACCAACGCCTGCTCTTCAACGAGCAGATCGGCTTTGATCAGGATACCAAGGGCGGATCGATCGCCTTTGGCCGGCGGCTCTACAAGGAGTTGTTCGGTACTCTGGGGTATCGGTGGGAGTCGGATCGGATCTTTAATCTCATCGCGAACGCGCCGACTCTGATTCAACGCCAGAAAGGGACGAGTACGACCGGACGGGTTTCGTTGGGTCTCGCGTTGAACCTTACGGACAATCGCCTCGATCCAACCAGAGGCTTCAACGGGGCTGCAACGGTCCAGATCGCCGGGACCTTTCTGGGCGGGGAGAACAAGTTCAATCGCTTCAACCTCGATCTGGGTTACTACCACCCAATGGTGTGGAAGCTGGTCGGTCATATCCGCGGGAACCTGATTGTCGCGGAGCCTTATGGCGGGAAAAGTCTGCCGGTTCAGGAACGAATCTATCTCGGTGGCACGACTACGGTTCGCGGGTTCCAGACCTTCCGCTTGAGCCCTAAGGAAACGGTGATAAACCCCGTGACCGGCACAACGACCGAGGAAAGGACCGGCGGCAACAAGGCCCTCTACTTCAACAACGAAGTAATGTTTCCCATCTATGAGCCGTTGGGCCTGAAGGGTCTGCTCTTTTTCGATGCGGGTAATGTCTGGAAAGAGGGGGAAAGTCTTTCGTTAGACTTGCGACCGACGGCAGGAGGCGGAGTTCGCGTTGCTACCCCTTTCGGTCTCGTGCGGGTTGAGTGGGGCCTCAACCTGGATAAGAAGCCAGGAGAGTCCAGTAGCGCCGTGCACTTGACGGTCGGGTCGACATTTTAGCACCAGGAGGAACAAAACGTATGGCGCGATCGATGTGCGGTGGACGATGGTGGCTGTTCTGTGGGGCTGCGGTGGTAGTATTGATGGTATCCGTGAGCTGGGCCGCGGATCCCTCGACGAGGCTCGGGTTTGTAGACCTTCAGTTGGTCATCTCGCAGTCGAAAGAGGGGCAGGCTGCGATGAATACGGTGAAGGCGGAGGCGGCCGAGAAACAGAAAGAGATCAGCGCGAAAGAGGCCGAGATCAAGCAGATGGATGCGGATCTCCAGAAGCAGGCATCCGCCCTGAGTGATGCCGCAAAGAAGGATAGAGAGGAAGAGATTCGACGCAAGTTGCGTGATCTCAAGCGAGTGACCGAGGATTTCAACCGTGACTTGGCCAAGCGGGAAAGCGAGATGGTGAACGATCTGCTCCGAGATCTCACGGTTGTGATTCGGGACTATGGCAAAGAAAAAGGGTTTACCCTTATTGTTGAGAAAGGGCAGAGCGGTGTCATCTACGGTAACGATGCGGCCGACCTTACCAAAGAGATCCTGGAACGCTACAACACCCGTCGAACGAAAAAGTAGTTGTGGCAATGCAACTGCGGGAACTGGCCGAAAAACTGAGGTGTCGGCTGGTAGGTAACGGTGAGATCGAGGTCAATCGTCTCGCTCCACTGCACGAGGCGGGCGAGGGAGACTTGGCCTTTGTCGCGAACGCCCGCGATTTGCCAAAGCTGGAAGCGAGCAAGGCCTCTGCCGTCATTGCACATGAGGGGAGCCCACCCTGCTCCAAGCCGGCGCTGCTGACGAACGATCCCTATCTCGCCTTTGTCCAAGCCCTCCGTCTTTTCTACACCCCGGACCGCCCAACTCGTGGCGTCCATCCATCCAGCATCGTGCAGGAGGGCGTATGTCTGGCAGAGGATGTCGCGATCGGGCCGCTTTCGGTCGTTGAGGCAGGCGTAACGATTGGCCAGAGAAGCATTGTGGGCGCCCAGGTCTATATCGGGAAGGGTACGCGTGTCGGCGTTGACTGTCGGTTCTACCCGCAGGTCATGATCCGGGACGGCGTCGAGATCGGCGATCGAGTGATTATCCACAGCGGAGCGGTAATCGGGAGCGATGGCTTCGGGTATCGCAAGGACGGACAGGGAGTCCGTATCAAGATCCCACAGGTGGGACGGGTGATTCTCGAGGATGATGTGGAAATCGGCGCTAACGTCACGATCGATCGGGCGACGATGGGGACGACGCGGATCAAGCGTGGGACTAAGATCGACAATCTGGTCCAGATCGCACATAACGTTGTCGTGGGAGCGGATACGGTGATCGCGGCCCTGAGCGGCATCTCCGGCAGTACCACGATCGGGGATCGGGTGACACTGGCCGGCCAGGTCGGGATTGCCGATCATGTCGAGATCGGCGATGATGTCACCGTGGGAGCGCAGGCTGGAGTCACCAAGAGCCTTCCGCCTGGGGGTGTCTTTCTGGGTTTTCCCGCCGTGCCACATCTCGAATTCAAGCGCAGCGTCGCCGCGGTAAATCGGATCCCTCAGCTCCTGATGGCCATCAAGCGCATTGAAGCGCGTCTAGCATCGTTAGAGGATACCATGAGGGAACGGAGGGAGGAGGCGCAGCCTTCTCAGCCAGCGTCCGAGGGGGGACCCCAGTGATCGATATTCGACAGATTCAGGAGATGCTTCCCCACCGCTATCCTTTCCTTCTGGTCGATCGAATCCTTGAGATCGAGCCCGGAAAGAGGGTAGTGGGGCTTAAGAACGTCACCATCAACGAGGCGTTCTTTCAGGGCCACTTTCCAGGGCAGCCGATTATGCCTGGCGTGCTGGTGATTGAGGCGATGGCGCAGGTCGGAGGGGTCCTGCTGATGCGGACGATGAACGTGAGCGCCGAAAAGAAACTCCTGTATTTTACCGGCATCGACCGGGCCAGGTTTCGCAGGCCTGTGCTGCCGGGTGATCAGGTGAGATTCGAGATCGAACTGCTTCAACTCAGGAGCCGCACCTGTCGAATGCACGCCAGAGCCTTCGTGCAGGACAAGCTGACTGCGGAGGCTGAGTTGACGTGTATGGTCGTTGACCGGGAAACGCCGAACCTGCCTCCAGGTGTTCCCGTCGTAATGGAAGAATAATGGTACGGATTCATCCGTCAGCGGTTGTTGCGCCGGAGGCTACGCTCGCATCGGACTGTACCATTGGCGCCTTTTCGGTCATCGGTCCTGATGTCACTGTGGGATCCGGGACCGTCATCGGCTCGCATACCCTTATCGAGGGGATCACAGAGATTGGGGAACGGTGTCAGATCTTCTCTCACGTCGTCCTTGGCGCGGCGCCCCAGATCTTCCAGGACAGAAGCGAGAAGACCAGACTGGTGATCAGCGATGAGACAGTCATCCGGGAGTTCGCCTCGGTCCATCGCGGCTCTTCGAAAGGCAGGGGTACCACGGTGCTGGGGCACCGGAATTACATCATGGCCTATGCGCACATCGCACACGATTGCCTCTTACGCGATGACGTCGTGGTCGCCAGCCAAGCTGGGCTGGCCGGCCACGTTGAGGTCGAAGATCGAGTAGTTATCGGCGGGCAGGCAGGGATCCATCAGTTCGTCCGTATCGGACAATATGCCATGGTTGGTGCCTGCTCCGCGGTACTGCAGGACATCCCGCCCTTTCTCAAGGCGCAGGGGAACCGGGCCAAGTGCTACGGTTTAAATACGGTCGGGCTTCGCCGCCATGGCGTCTGCCAGGAGACGATCCTTCGCCTCAAGCAAGCCTATCGATTGCTTTTCCTTTCCAACCTGAACACGTCCCAGGCCCTGGAGAGGATTGCGTCGGAGGTGAGCTCCTGTCCGGAGATCGAACACCTGATGCACTTCATCAAGTTATCGGCCAGAGGGATAGCACGATAAAAGCGTATAGCGTGCAGCGTCACGCCGCACGCAATAAACGCGATTCACCGCGAATCGGATTGTAATGGAACGTCTGGGGATTATAGCCGGCGGAGGCCCGCTTCCGGTCGTAGCGGCTCGGGAGGCGCGTATGCAGGGGTTCAAGGTTGTGGCGGTAGCTCTCGAAGAGGCTGCCTCTGCCGACCTGGCCAATGAGGTGGATGCGTTCTGTTGGGTGGGAGCCGGACAGCTTGGCCGGTTGATCGCAGCGCTGAAGCGTGAGAAGGTGACGGATGCTGTGATGCTCGGGAAGATCCCGCTCGACCTCATCTTCTCGCGCGTGAAGACCGATCTGGATGGCCTGCTATTCTATCTGAAGCTCAAAGATCGACGCGGCGATACGATCCTTGCGGGCGTAGGCGATCGGTTAATGCAGGAAGGGATTACCCTGCATGATTGCCGGCGGTATCTTTCTTCGGTGGTATTGCGGAAGGGGCTGCTGACGGCGCGAACGCCAAGTTCCTCGGAACAGCAAGATATCAGCTTTGGCAGAGAACTTGCCCGAACCATCGCGCAGTTGCGCATCGGCCAAACTGTCGTAGTGAAACGCCGCACTGTTCTTGCAATAGAGGCGATCGAGGGTACTGATGCCGCCATTCGCCGCGGCGGCCAACTCGGGAATGGGGGAGTGGTGGTCGTCAAGGTTGGGCGTCCCGACCAAGATATGCGCTTCGATCTTCCGGTCATCGGGTCGGAGACCATGGTGGCCCTTGAAGATGCGGGTGCGACCGCGCTGGCCCTGGATGCAGATCATACCTTGATGCTCGATCGGGAGAAGGTCGTGGCGGCTGCTAACCGGCTTGGCCTGGCGATTGTAGCAGATTAGCAGCAGGACGGCGATCGGCCATCAGCCATCAGCTAGAGCTGACGGCTGATGGCTGACAGCTTCCCCGATGAGGCTGATGAGAGGTGGGACGGATCTGGCATGAATAACGGAAAGCCAATTCGAGTCGGTGTGGTGGGTGTCGGCTATGTGGGACACCACCATGCCAGGATCTATTCGGAGCTTCAGGGCGTTGAACTGGTCGGGGTGGTCGATATTAACGAGACTCGCCTGCAGGAGTTGGGGGCGCGGTACCGGATCCAATTATGCCGCGATTATCGCGATCTGCTGGAACGTGTCGATGCCGTCAGCGTGGCGGTGCCGACCCTGCTGCACTATCCGATCGCCAAGGAATTTCTGGAGCATGGGGTAGACGTCCTGGTAGAGAAACCGATCGCGCAGTCCCTCGCGCAGGCCGACGAGCTGGTTGAAATTGCCGGGGTTGGCGATCGAATATTCCAGGTTGGTCATATCGAGCGATTCAACGGCGCGGTCAAGGCGCTCGAGACTATCGTGAGAAGTCCGGGTTTCATCGAATGCCACCGTCTTGGCCCTTTCGCCGACCGCAACACGGATGTTGATGTCGTTCTCGACTTGATGATCCATGACATTGATATCGTACTGAATCTGATCAAGTCGCCTGTCACCGCCGTCACGGCTGTCGGTGTTCCGGTGATCTCCGATCAGGTGGACATCGCGAATGCGCGACTCCAGTTTGAGTCGGGGTGTGTCGCGAACCTGACCGCCAGCCGGGTGAGCGTCGAGCGGGTCCGGCGGATACGCATCTTTCAGCGTGACACCTTCATCTCCCTTGACTACTCCCAGCAGGAGATTGAAGTCTATCATCGCATTCCGGGGGCGGATCCAGCCGCCGCAACCACCCCCACGATCGTGAAGGAAGATATTCCCATTGATAAAGCGGAGCCGCTTCGCGTCGAGCTTGAGAGCTTTGTCGAGTGCGTCCGAGCCAGAAAAAGACCTTTAGTTTCAGGAGAGGACGGTCGGGACGCCTTGAAAGTGGCCTCTCAGATTGTGGAGCGACTGTAGGCCAGATGCGAGATGGCCGAATTTTGATCGTCGCAGGGGAGACCTCAGGAGACCTGCATGCCGCCGATGTGGTTGCTGAGTTGCGGCGACGCGCTCCGCACCTGACTATAGAGGGAATTGGGGGAGATCGGATGCGCCAGGCGGGTGTCCGTCTTTATGCGCATGCAGACGATCTGGCGGTGGTCGGCCTCATCGAGGTTGCCGCCCGGCTCCCTGCTATCTGGCGGGCGTACCGGAGTATGATCCGGTACTTGCGCGACAGACGCCCTGATCTGGTGATCCTTGTGGACTTTCCGGATTTCAACCTGAAGCTCGCCCGCCGGGCATTTCGACTTGGCATCCCCGTCGTTTACTTCATCAGTCCGCAGGTGTGGGCTTGGCGTGCCGGCCGGGTACGGTCGATTGCGAAGTATATCCGACGCCTCCTGGTCATCTTTCCCTTTGAGGAAGGGTTCTATCGCGAAAGAGGGGTCGAGGCGTTGTATGTCGGTTACCCGCTTCTGGAGCGGTTGACATCTTCACCGTCAATGGATGAGGCGCGGCGCCGCCTGGAGTTGGATGGGGCGGCCCCAGTGTTGGGGCTCTTGCCGGGCAGTCGCGTGGGTGAGCTCACGCGGCATCTACCCCTTTTGCTCAGATCGATCAGGCCGCTGATGGTTGAGCTGCCTGATCTTCGCGTCATCATCGCTGCGGCCGACGGTCTTCCCCTCGACCTCATCGGATCCTATGTGAATCAAGCGGCTGTCCCGGTGAGAGTGGTACAGGGGCGGACCTATGAGGTCATGGCTGCCTCGGACCTGATCCTTGCGGCTTCTGGCACCGCGACCCTGGAGGCGGCCATCATCGGTACCCCGATGGTGATCGTGTATCGTCTCGCATTTCTCTCGTGGCTGCTGGGCCGTGTATTGATCAGGGTTCCGTACATCGGCATGGTGAATCTGGTGGCGGGAAGACGAGTTGTGCCTGAGCTGATCCAATTTCACGCGACGCCGGAGCGGATCGCTGATGAAGCGCGCCGGCTGCTCCTGTCGGCAGAGCAACGCCTCCGGATGCGGCAGGAACTCCAGCAGGTGCGTAATCGATTGGGGCCGCCGGGCGCCCTGGGTCGGACGGTAGATGCTATCCTTGAGTGCTTGCAGTCCGACGCTGGGGAGGAGATGGCGGTCCAGAGAGGGTAATGGGGAAGTCATCCTTTTCCCGAGCGGTCGCTGCGCTCAGGGAAGATCGCCGTATTCTGCGTATTGTCCCATGGCTTGCTGCGAGGCTCATGCAATGCCTCTTTCGACTGCTTCGTGTTATTCATGTGGGCCGTGCGTACCCGGAAAGCTGCTGGGCAAAGGGAGAGCGAATCATCGTGGTCTTCTGGCACGGCCGGCTCCTGATGATGCCCTTTGTCTATCCCGGGAAACCTGGAGCGCTCCTCGTCAGTCAGCATCGGGATGGGGAGTATTTCAGCAGAATTGCCACGATTCTCGGGTTCGAGGTGATTCGAGGCTCAGCAACACGGGGCGGCATGCGCGCCCTCAAGCAGATGATTCGCGCCATCAAAGGAGGGCTGAATCTGGTTGTCACCCCGGATGGCCCAAAGGGACCGCGAGCAAAGGTCAGACTCGGCGTCATCGAGGTAGCGAAGCTGACAGGGGCTCCCATTGTGCCGGTGAGCTTTAGCGCGTCGCGACGCCGATTCCTGAGGAGTTGGGACGCCTTCCTCGTGCCGGTTCCGTTCTCCCGCGCCGTGTATATCTGGGGAGAACCGATGTATGTTCCTCTGACGACGACCAAGGATGAGATGGCAAAGCATCAGGAAGCCCTCGAGGAGCGCCTCGATCTGCTCACGATGAAAGCCGACGATTACTTTAGGGCGGATCTGTAACTACCGGTACGTATGGCGTCTATTGCGTGTCTTGCGTCTCAGGCAGTGCCACAACAACGCAATCCACGCCGCACGCAATGAGCGCATATGTATTCTGCCTACTCCCTTCTGCTGACCATCGTTCTGCTTGCCTGGGCACCCTCTGTCCTTTTGAGGGCCCTTCGATACCCCCGCTACAGGGAAGGATGGCGGGAGCGTCTGGGTTGTTACCCTGAAGCCCTGGTCTCGCGGCTTCACGCGGTTCGACCTGTCTGGATACATGCCGTCTCGGTGGGGGAGGTCGGCGCTGCCTCCATCCTGGCTCATCTCTGGACAGCTCGACGGCCAGTGCTACCGCTTCTGGTCTCGACGGTAACCGGAACCGGACGAGAGGTTGCTAGACGAACGTTTCCGCAGGCGGCGGCAGTGGTGTACTTTCCGATCGATCTCCCGATGGCCGTTCATCGAACTCTGGCCACTGTGAGACCCCGACTCATCCTCCTGACGGAGACGGAAATCTGGCCAAATTTCCTCCACAAATGTGCTGCTTCGAAGGTTCCGGTTGCTATCATCAATGGTCGGATATCTGCGCGCTCGTTTGCACGCTACTGCCTCGTCCGACCCTTTATCCGCCGGATTCTTCAGTGCGTTGATCTCTTTTGTATGCAAACCGACACAGACGCCGAGCGGATTCTTGCGCTGGGCGCCAGTCCTGAGCGAGTGCATGTAGTGGGCAATCTCAAGTTCGATGCAGCCTCCCCCGCTGATGCCTCATCGCTTGCCGAGCAGTGGCGTCGGGAGCTTCACATCGAAGTCGAGCGGCCGGTTTTGGTGGCAGGAAGCACCCATGCAGGCGAGGAGGAGGTGTTGCTCCAGGTCTTTCGCCGTCTGCGCAGCGAGTTTCCGGATCTTCTGCTGATCCTGGCGCCACGTCATCCCGAGCGGGTGGCCCAGGTGGAGACGGTAGTGGTCGGCCAAGGACTCACCGCAGTGAGACGGAGCGCCTTCGCTCAAGAAAGGGATGGCGCAAAGGAGGTGATCCTCGTGGACACCGTCGGTGAGTTGTCGACGCTGTACGCGGTGGGGAGCATCAGCTTTGTCGGAGGGAGCCTCGTACCCAGAGGCGGCCACAACCTGCTTGAGCCGGCTCTGCACGGTTGCCCGGTTCTGTTCGGTCCCCATATGGAGAATTTCATTGAGGCGAGTGCGTACTTTGTCGAGCAGGGGGCGGCTATCCAGGTCGGCGATGCAGCGGACCTCAACCGACAGCTTGCCCGACTCCTGCGCGATCCTGCCGCCAGGGAGAAGATGGGTCAAGCGGCAATGGCAGCTTTAGCAGCCCATCAGGGCGCGTGCGAGCGGACAGTGGCCCTTCTGGAGCGGCTCGTGTTGTGAAAGGCATAGAAGCGCTCTCAGCCTGGACGCTGCACTGCATGGCGGAGGCATCGGAGCAATGGACCGCTCACGCCTGGCTGACGTGCTTACGTCCGGCTTCGCATGTGTATGGGGCAGTCGTCTCGCTTCGGGCCGCGCTCTTTGCGTCCGGCCTCGTGAGGAGCCGCCGACTTCCAGTTCCGGTGCTGAGCGTTGGAAACTTAAGTGTCGGCGGAAGCGGGAAGACCCCGTTCGTTGAGATGTTGGCCGCTCGGCTGCACGAGCGGGGCCAGCGGGTCGTCATCATTTTACGGGGGTATCGAGGTGGTTCGAAGAAGCCAACGATCGTCAGCGACGGCAAGAGGCTGCGGTGTGAGCCGCCGGTCGCCGCCGACGAGGCCTATCTGCTGGCTAGGCATCTGCCGGGCGTCGCTGTCTTGACCGGAGCCGACCGATACCGAGTTGGTGAGATTGCTCTTGAACAGGTGGACCCCAGCGTCATCATTCTGGATGACGGGTTTCAGCATCTCAGACTCTACCGCGATCTGGATATTGTTCTGGTTGATGCGGTCAATCCTCTTGGATACGGTCGGTTGTTGCCGTCGGGGTTGTTGCGGGAGCCGCCGGAGGCGTTCGGACGGGCCGATATCGTGGTCATCACCCACGCTGACGCCGTACACGACCTGGACGCCGCCATACTGGCAATCCGGCGGTATGCGCCGTCCACT
The DNA here is from genome assembly GCF_028716865.1 of Candidatus Methylomirabilis sp. Classification (NCBI taxonomy): domain Bacteria; phylum Methylomirabilota (SeqCode); class Methylomirabilia (SeqCode); order Methylomirabilales (SeqCode); family Methylomirabilaceae (SeqCode); genus Methylomirabilis (SeqCode); species Methylomirabilis sp. (SeqCode). The sequence goes on from NZ_JAQUOY010000003.1 coordinate 98,543, forward strand.
CCGATTGCCCTGGCTGTCCATCGGCCTGTCAGTCTCATCGATGTCAGGAGCGGAGAACGCCTGGGCCTTGAACGTCTCACCGGCCAGCGGCTGTCGGCAGTCTCCGGTATTGCCAGTCCGAGCCGGTTTGAGGCCACCCTGATTCAGCTTGGGGGCTTCGTTGCGGCTCACCGTACCTTCCCCGATCACCATCGCTACAGCCCCGCTGATCTGGAGATCATCAACGAAGCGGTCAAAAATAGCGGTGCCTCCATGGTAGTCACCACAGAAAAGGATATGGTAAAATTGATGTGCTTGGACCTCGCAAAGGTGGGCGCACCGCTCTACGCCCTGTCGATCTCACTCGAATTGGTAGAAGGGGCGGAGGTGTTGGATGCCATGTTGAGCCGCCTGGTAAAACCGAGTGCCTCATGAAGCCCAAAACCAAGGACGGCGTTGCTGCCTACCTCGAATACCTCCTCGTGGCAGGACTCGCGAAGGGATTATTGTATCTGCCGTCTTCCATGGCCTACTCTGTAGGCGAGGGATTGGCGGCGCTCCTCTATCGCTTTGACAACAAACATCGGCTCATTGCCCAGGAGAACCTGTGTCGGGCCTTCAAAGACGAGCTTTCCGCTTCGGAGATTGCCGAACTCGCGCGCTCGTCCTTCATCAACCTCGGCCGAACCGTTGTTGAGACCTGTCGGATTCTCAAGATCGACCGGGAGAACTTTCGGCAATTCATCCGGATCGAAGGGTATGAGCACTTCCAGCAGGCCAAGCGTCGAGGGAAAGGGATTATTTACATCACCGCGCACCTGGGTTCATGGGAACTGCTTCCGCTCGCATCCGCCCTTATGGGGGAGCCGTTATCTATTGTGACGCGCCCTCTGGATAACCCATACCTTGATAGGACAATCAACCGGTTACGGGCCGTCCGGGGAACGAGGGTGTTAGCTAAGAAATTGGTGATGCCGGCGCTGGTGCAGGCGCTGCTTCGTGGGGAGAGCGTCGGGATCCTCATGGATCAAAACATCACCTGGAAAGAGGGGGTGTTTGTCGATTTCTTTGGTACGCCGGCCTGCACGGCTCTGGCGCCTGCACTGCTCGCCCTCAGAACCGACGCATCGGTGCTTCCCGCCGCCATCATGCGGTGCGGACGGGACCGGCATACCATTGTTGTGGAGAAAGAGATCCCCTTAATCAGGACAGGGCGTCTGAGGACAGACATCGTTGCCAACACCGCCTCCTTCACCAGGGCCATCGAGGCGTTCGTTCGTAGGGAGCCGGCCCAGTGGCTCTGGGTCCATCGAAGATGGAAAACGCAACCGCGTGCCACGTGCCGGATTCCGAATCTGGAATCAGGAATCGAACACCTGGAATCTAGCGTTGCGAGGCAAAACCCGACACAATGAGTGTAGCGACACTTCGTATCAGACGGACCTTCGAACCGGATCGGCTTCGATCCATCCTGGTCGCAAGTCCTAATTGGTTGGGCGACGCGGTCCTCGCTCTGCCTGCGCTCGCTAATCTTCGCCGCTCCTTTTCCGGCGCAAGAATCTCACTCCTCGTGCGCCCGTGGCTGAGCCAACTGTTTCGATCCTCGCCGTTTATCGACGAGCTCGTTGAGCTGCCACGCAAGGGTGAATTGATGTGGGCGGCGACAGCGCTGCGGCAACGAGACTATGAATTGGCCTTGCTTTTGCCGAACAGTTTTCGGACAGCGCTGATCAGTCGGCTGGCAGGAATTCCGCATCGGGTCGGGTATGTGGCCGATGGACGGGGGTCTCTTTTGACGGTTGGGGTATGTCCCGCTGGCGGGAAGGCGCTGCATCAGGCAGATTCCTACCTTGGCCTGCTTCGAGCGCTGAAGTGGGATGCGTGGTCGCGTCCGACAGGGTGTCTGCTTCCGCCTGGAAGCGACGCGGCAGCAGAGAAGTTGCTCACCGATTTGGGGCTCCCCTCTCACACACTGTTCATTGGCATGACCCCAGGCGCTGCCTATGGGACGGCAAAGCGTTGGCCGGCTGACCGGTTTGCCGCAGCCGCCGATCTTTTGATTGATCGTCTTGGAGCCACCATCCTGTTATTCGGTTCGCCGAGGGAAGCCTCGTTAACGCGAGCCATCCGCGAGCGGATGCGCAGAGTTGCCATTGACTTGGGCGGGCGGACGACGCTGACTGAATTGGCCGGCCTGATCAGTCGGTGCGCGACGCTCCTCACGAACGATACGGGGGCCATGCACCTGGCCTCCGCCTTGGGGATCCCGTGCGTCGCCCTGTTCGGCCCGACGGATCCTCGTCGCACAGGTCCTCTCGGCTCCGGACATCAGATTCTTCACGATTCGCCGGCCTGCAGTCCGTGTCGCTACCGCGACTGCCCGATCGACCATCGATGCATGCAGACGCTGGACGTGGAGAGGGTCGTGGCCGCGGTGGAGGCCCTTCTCATGCGGTCAACCTCTACCACCGACAAGACCGTCCGGCGGCGGCCCGCGGTCTTTCTGGACCGGGACGGTACGATCAATGTCGAGATAGGGTCGATCCAACGCCCGGACCTGATGAGACCGATTCCTGGAGCGGCAGAAGCGTTGAAACGTCTTGGCGAGGAAGGGTATCTGCGGATCGTGGTCAGCAACCAGGCGCGAGTGGCCCGAGGGGACGCAACGGAAGAGCTGGTTGAAGCGAATCAGCAGCAGCTCTTGCGACTGCTCGAAGCGGATGGGGGGGGAGTGGATGCCTTCTACTACTGCCCTCACCACCCTCGGGAAGGGCGCTTTCCTTACAGACGGGCCTGTCAGTGCCGCAAGCCTGCTCCCGGGTTGATTCAGCAGGCGGTCTTTGAGCAGCAGGTAGACATGGAGCGATCGTACGTCGTAGGGGATAAGGTGAGCGACATGCTGTTGGCGGATCGGTTGGGCCTCCCTTCGGTGTTGGTCCTGACCGGCTACGGACGCGAGTCATTGGATAGCCTTCATGCGGCGGGAGGTCCGATGCCTGCGCATACGGCTCAAGATCTGCTGGGCGCCACCGAGTGGATTGTGCAACAGAGCGGCCGAGGATGAGGAGCGCTGTATCTTCGAGCAGCGCTGTGCCGATGGAACAGGTGCAGCGCATCCTCATCATCAAGCCGAGTTCGATCGGCGATGTGGTGAATGCGCTCCCGTTCCTCAGCTCCCTCAGGCGGCGGTACCCTGATCGGTACATCGCATGGCTGGTGGAGGAGGAGGCGGCAGAGCTGCTGCTGGGCCATCCCTTGTTGGATCGGGTCATCGTGTCAGGTCGCAGACGATGGGGACGGGAGGTGCGGACCCCCTTCCGCGAGTCGAAGATGCTGCGAGAGATCGCTGCGCTCATCGCTGAGCTCCGCCAAGGTCGGTATGACCTCATTATCGATTTACAGGGACTGCTGAAAAGCGCTCTCATGGTGGTCTGTGCCGGCGCGCGATTTCGGGTCGGTCTCGCGGGGGCCCGCGAGGGGAGCGAGCGCGTGTTGACGCACGTGGTGCCGCTTCCACCCGGGCCGCTGCATGCCGTGGACCGATACCTGGAAGCCGCCAGGTTCTTGGGAGCAGACCCACTATCGAAGGCGTTCGTGTTTCCTTCCCGACCCGATGACGGAGCGAGGGCTGAGGCGCTCCTGGCTGAGGCAGAGGTGAAGCCGAATGCTTTAGTGGTCGCCCTGAATCCTCAGGCGCGTTGGCGGACGAAACTCTGGGAAGAGGAGCGGTTCGCGCGCGTGGGGGAACTGCTGGCGCGTCAGTATGGGGCTAGGATCCTTGTGATCGGGTCTTCCTCGGATCTTCCATTGGCCAGGCGTCTGGCAAGCCAGATGGACCCGGCCCCGTTCGTGGCGGCGGGTCGGACTGATCTCAAGGTCCTGATCGCCCTCCTAAGGCGGATCGACCTGCTGGTGACGGTCGATTCCGGTCCCATGCACGTGGCGGCAGCGCTCGGAACCCCCCTCGTTGCACTCTTCGGCCCAACCGATCCACGTCTCATCGGTCCCTACCGAGGCGACCTGTCTGCCGGTCAGGCAGGTGGGGTCGTACTCCGTGTTCCCCTGCCCTGCAGTCCCTGCTCAAAGCGACGGTGCCAGATCGAAGCGGATCGTTTGTGTATGCGCTCGATCTCTGTCGAGGAGGTGGCGGAAGCCGCCTCGGCGCTCCTCACTACAGGCCAAACATGTCGAACGGGCCGCGATCTCTTGTAGTCGAGATCGTGAGGGGCTGACGATGATTCGACGAGCAGCAGTAGCGGGCTCATTCTACTCTGGCGCCCCAGAGCGGTTGCGGGCGCAGGCGACCGATTTTATCCAATGGGATCTTCCCAAGGTGCGCGGCATCGGGGCGGTCGTTCCCCACGCGGGGCTTATCTACTCCGGGAAGGTGGCGGGATCGGTCTATGCCCGTCTCGCCTTTCCTGATGTCTTTGTAATCCTGGGGCCGAACCACACCGGCGTAGGGGCAGGAGTAGCGATTATGACCTACGGAAGATGGGAGACGCCCCTTGGACAGGCTCCTATCGACGCAGACCTGGCAAAGACCATCCTGCAGAATTCGCAGGCAATTGAGGAGGATCAGCTCGGGCATCAGCGCGAGCACTCGATTGAGGTCCAACTCCCTCTGCTCCAGGCGTTCGGTCTGCCCTTCTCCTTTGTGCCGATCTGCCTCTTCAGCAGTGAATATGCTGTCTGCCAGGATGTCGGGCTGGCGGTAGCCGAGGCAGTCGCGCGATCGGATCGATCGGTGCTGATAGTGGCCAGCACCGATATGAGCCATTACATCAGCCAGGACCAGGCTAAGGCAAAGGATCAACTGGCGATTGAAGCCATCCTGGCGTGCGACCCGGAGCGGTTGCATCGAGTCGTGAGACGGGAGGAGATTACCATGTGCGGATTTCACCCGACGACTGCCATGCTGATCGCGGCAAGAGAGCTTGGGGCCACCTCGGCCGAGTTGGTCGGCTACGCTACCTCTGCCGATGTCACCAAGGACGACTCCAGGGTGGTCGGGTATGCCGGACTGATTGTGAGATGAGTATAGAGTTACGGCTCCACCCAGATTCGGCCATCCGGATCCTCGATGATTTCGCCGATCAGGGCTGTGGCGGGTGTCTCACGCTCCTGCAGGCGCTGAATCATGGCTGCAGTCCTGTTCTTCGGCACCGCGATCAGAAGGCCGCCGGAGGTCTGGGCGTCGCATAAGATAAGCTGGGCCTCTTGCCGAATCACCGGATCCCAGACGATGGCCCCTTGCAGTGATTCATAGTTCCGTCGCGTCCCGCCGGGACAGATCCCCTCCTGAATCAATGTCCAGGCCTCCGGGATGACGGGAACCTTTGAGAGCGACACCCTCGCTCCCACCTTGCTCCCCGCAGTCATCTCGTGGAGGTGGCCCAGCAGCCCAAAGCCTGTGACGTCCGTACACGCGTGCGCTCCCACCGCCACCATAGCCTCTGATGCGTCTTTATTCAGCGCGGCCATCAACGCGATGGCGCCATCGATGGCCGGCTGCGTAAGCTTGCTCCGCTTGATGGCCGTAGTGATAATCCCCAGGCCAATTGGCTTAGTTAGCACCAGATCATCCCCGATGAGAGCGGTCGAGTTTTTGAAGATCTTTGTCGGGTCGATCAGTCCGGTCACGACGAGGCCATATTTTGGCTCCGGGTCGTCGATGCTGTGCCCTCCAATGATGGAGGCGCCGGCCTCACGAACCTTGTCGGCGCCGCCACGAAGGATCTCCCCTAGGATCTTCAGTGATAGCGACCCGACTGGAAAACCGATGATATTCAGGGCGAACAATGGAGTGGCGCCCATGGCATAGATGTCGCTTAGAGAGTTCGCGGCGGCGATCAGACCGCAACTATACGGGTCATCCACCACGGGGGTGATATAGTCCACCGTCTGGACGATGGCCTGCCCGTTGTCCAGTTGATACACAGCGGCATCGTCTGAGGTCTCGGTCCCCACAAGAATGTTGGGGTCGTTAAACTTGGGAAGCTGGCCCAGCACCTGGGCCAGATCAGCGGGGCTGATCTTGCACGCTCAGCCCGCTCCATGCGACAAGGACGTGAGCCGCACCTGTTGAGCACTCATCATTGAGCTCCTCAAGGCACTACTGGAAGGTTTCCGGCCCGCAGGCCGAATGATCCTTTTTCTCTGTCGCTCCGTTCGCAGGCTGCATTCCTCCTGGTCGTATGAAACGCTGGATCGCTACGGCGCTAAGAAGTCCGATCAGGACTCCCCAGAGCGCTCCGCCCAGGACGTCGAACGGATAATGCGAGCCGAGATAGATCCGAGAATACCCAACCAGAACAGCTGCCGGGAAACAGAGCAACCCTACTCGTAAGTGATTATAGGAGAGAAATGTAGCCAAGGCAAACATGTTGCTGGCGTGGTTGGAGGGAAAGGAGAATGAACGGATACGCAAGCAGGCAGTCGCGTTGAGGACGCCACATGGTCTGATTCGTTGAAATAGATCTTTCAGGAGCTGACTGGTTGTATCGGTGAGTAGAATCACCGCGATGGCGGAAATGACTATGATGCGATCTCGTTTCGGACGGAAGAGCAATACGTAAACCAGTAGGGCGCCAACCGGGATGGCGAAGTTCCATTTGTTGCTGACGAGCGGCATCAGGAGATCGAAGACTCGGTTCCGTAGGCTTCCGTTAATCAGGTGGAATCCGGCTTCATCCCACTCGCGCAGTCTTTCGAGCCACGGCAAAACAGACATGGTTGGTTCCGCAGTTTACGGATCTATCTGATGTTGCGAATGACCGACTAAAAACGCGATCCCCCCTAACCCGCTACAGAGGGCTGTGACAGCGAACCACAGTAAGGATAGGCTGATTGCGCCAGCCGAGTCCATGCCGACCTTGGAGAAGAGGTATACGGCGCTCCCCTCGCGGAGACCCAGGCCCGCGACCGAGATCGGCAGCATCGAGATAACGCTGATCAACGGGACGAACAGAAAAAAATAGCGGAGCGGAACGGACAGGTTAAGCGCCTGCGAGATGAGGAAAAAGATCGTAATGACCATCGACTGTAAAATCAACGAGAGCCCCAGCGCGACCAGGAGAGCCCGCCGATGGGTCCAGTACTGTTGGACCGCTTCATACAGCCGATGGACCGTATCATGGAATCGCCCAAGACCCACGCCATGAAGCAGCCTGAAGAACAGCGCCTGGAGCCGGTCGCTCAACAGTGATGCGATAAGCGCGACCATCCCTGCCGCCGAGCCTGCCATCAACCAGACGATGAGCGGGTCGTTCACGTGAGCATATGCGGGGATAATGGCAATGCAGCCGATGATAGCGAGGGCCACAAAGCCGGAGAGCCGCTCCACGAGGATGGAGGCTAACGACGCTTCGCGTCGCTCCGTCAGCCGTGAGACCCGATAGCCCCGAACCAGATCGCCGCCGATGGCGGTGGGCAGCATCAGATTGAAGAACATCCCTTCATAGTACAGCAGGATAAGGCGCCAGAAGGGGAGGTGAATCTTCTCCGCCTGGAGCAGGCACCTCCAGCGCACTGTGCTGAGCAACTGAGCCAGCAGATAGAGGAGAATGGATCCGAAAAAGATCGAGATGCGCAGGGAGCGAAAGAGGGTCCCGAGGGCTTGCAGATCGGTTTTGGCTAAGAGGAGAGCCAGCAGGGCGATGCTCACGACGAGCTTCAGCCAAAATTGCCAAGCCTTGGTCGCCGACCTACTGGCTGGCTTCAGCATCTATCTTTCCAGTCTTGACCCCATGGATCACCCGCTGGACCATATAGATCGGTTTGTGCTGCGTTTCGTGATAGACTCGTGCCACCATTTCACCGAGCAGGCCCATGCCCACCAGTTGCACCCCAAGAATCAGGAGGAGGATCGCGAGCAGCAAGAGCGGTCGTCCGCCGATCTGTTGGCCCATGATCAGCTTGAGACCGGCCAGATACAGGAGTAACCCTCCGCCGATGGTTCCAACAGTAAGCCCTAATCCCCCGAAGATCTGAATCGGGGTCGTGCTGAATCGGAGGAGGAATTTGACGGCAATCAGATCCAGGAGGACCCTCACCGTTCGTGCGATGGAGTACTTGGAGCGTCCGAAACGTCTGGGTCGGTGATTCGTCTTGATCTCGGCGATAGAAATCCCCATCCAACTGGCAATGGCGGGGATGAAGCGATGCAACTCACCGTACAGCCGAAGATTCTCCACCACCACCCGTCGATAGGCCTTCAATGTACATCCGTAGTCATGAAGCCGAATGCCGGTTGTCACGGAGATGAGCCAGTTTGCAAGCATGGACGGTAGCCGCCTGGAGAGGAAGGGATCCTTGCGATCGGCCCTCCAGCCGCTGACGACGTCGTAGTCCTGGATCAACTCCAGCAGCCTCGGGATATCGGCCGGATCGTTCTGGAGGTCCCCATCGAGGGTCACAATCACGTCGCCCTTGGCGTGGTCAAAGCCGGCGGACAAGGCAGCCGTCTGCCCGAAGTTTCGTCGAAGTACCACCACCCTCCAGCGTAAATCGTCCTTCACGATCGCCTCAAGGACGGCAAGCGTCCGATCGGTGCTGCCATCGTCCACAGCGATCACCTCGTAGGGTTGTCTGAAATCACCCAGAGCCGTGACGATCTGGTCGTGGAGGGGCCGGACGTTTTCTTCTTCGTTACAAAAGGGGATAACGATGGACAGCCACGGTGCCCGCTGAAGATCGTGGTTCACGGCGCATGGAGGTGAGGCGTCACTCATCTAGTACCCGAGCTGCTGAACCGGGGGGAATCCCCGGAAACCATAGCAGCGAAAGATTGACCACGAGTCAAGAGCATGCTCCTTCACGACAGTCGAGAGGTGGGTTGGCCGCTCCAGTTTCACCATATCGAAGGAGCGGAGGACCGCATCAGGGGGACCAGTCGACCGATCCGTCACAAAGATGGCGTCCCAACCTCGAACCTCCTCGGTTCCTCTCCATACGTCAAACTGGTTCATTCGTCGCCCGAGTTGGATGTTGTAGGTGTTCGGATGGACCGGCATATAGAACATAATCTCACTGGCAACCTGATATCGGTCGCTGAAGAGAAACGTCGGTCTGCTCCGACTCATCGCTTGATAGATTTCATCGACCTGCGTTCCAAGCTCCGCCCATCCTCTGAGGCGCCTGGTCATGTCGAGTTTGTGAGGAAGCGGCAGGCCGACCGAGGCAAGCGCGTGCGGAAAGTGACCAATGGCGCTGACGAGGAATCCGGTCAGCAAAGCGCCGACGAAAAGGGCGCGACTGCGCGTCCATCGCCTGACAGAGTAACCCTGGGCCGGTGAGCCTGATCGCCATTTGACGGCTGCTATGACCGCAGCAACAAAGGCCGGCGCAGCCCAGTTTGCCTGTACCTTGGTCCACAGGCTTATGATGACGCAGGCGAGCAGCAGGGGCACGGAGGCACAGAAGAGAAACAATGAGGTATCATCATCATTACGTCTGGCAAGTCCGGTCCGTCCGACCCCCCAAAGTCCGAACACGAGTACAACGAACAGTATAGGGGTCACCACACCCACCTGGGATGCCACAAATTCCCCCAGACTTTTCAGCGGCATCACTCTCCCCTTTCCAGCTCCAAGCTGCTCCAGGAGGTGACGAAACGAGACCAAATTGTGTGTCGCGTTCCAATATAGAACAGGGGTAAAGAGGAGGAGCCCCACCCCGAGCGCCAGGTAGGGACCCGCCCGCCGCATCCAGAACCGATGGTTTCGGGATGCTACAAGATACAGGAAAATCTGTGGCACCATGATGGCCATCGTGTATTTGCTGAGCAGACCAAGGCCGAGGCCGATCCCCGCGAGGAGCCACCAGGCGTTGCCGTTTGCTGTGAGAGCGCGGTGGATCAGCAACAGCGTGAGAGACCAAAAGAAAACCAGCGGCGCATCGATCGTCATCAGGATCGAGCCCGCCTCGTACAGCGGCATGGCGGCAAGGAGCAGCACCGCTTCCAGAGCAGCCCATCTGGAGCGACACAGCCGATCTGCCAACTGGAAGGTAAGCCAGGCGGTTCCAGTCGAAAGCAGGACCGCAGGGAGTCGGACAAACAACTCGGTGTCGCCCCCCAACCGGGTAGACAGGGCGATGAGGTAGGCCACCATCGGCCCTTTGCTATAGTAGCTCCAGTCCAGTTGCCTCGACCAGACCCAATAGTGTGCCTCGTCTGGCGCCAGATTGAACCGGCCGGAGTTGATGAACCAGAGGTGAAAGGCGGCGACGAGGCCAAGGAAGAAAAGGAGCAACAGCGACGTCTGCCGGTCACTTACCGGGTACGCCAAATTTGTGAACGATTCCCTGGAGTAAGGGGACTGTGATATGGGGAGTTCAGGAGCGGTGCTTTTGAAGCGTGCGATCTTTTTCCTCCACTTCAGAGGCCAGAGCCTCCTTGAACGAGCGGAGTTTCACCCGGAGGGCCTCATCCGACAGCGCCAGGATCTCAGCGGCCAGGATCGCAGCGTTTTTGGCCCCCGCCTCACCGATAGCCATGGTTGCAACCGGAACCCCCCCAGGCATCTGGACGATGGAGAGTAGCGCGTCGAGACCCTTGAGCGAGCTGGAGGCCAGTGGCACACCGATGACCGGGAGCGTCGTCTGGCCCGCGATAACGCCCGCGAGGTGCGCCGCGGCGCCGGCGCCGGCGATGATCACCTTGATTCCTCGCGCCTCGGCTTGCCGGACATAGTCCAGCGTCGCGTGAAGGGAACGATGGGCGGAGCTGATTTTGAGTTCGAACGGGATCCCGAATCGCTCCAGCGACTTGGCGGTGAGTTCCATCACTGCCAGATCGGAGTCGCTGCCCATGACGATCCCGACTAGGGGGTACGTGGCCATACTGTTATGAAACCCTGGCGAGGGCGCGAACACCGATGTCGGTCCGGTAGTGTGCGCCTTCCCAATGGATCTTCTTCACCGCCCGGTAGGTGGTAGCGATCGCCCCCGGGATGTCTCGTCCGAGGCCGGTGATACCCAGGACCCGTCCGCCGCCTGTAACGACTTGGCCTTTCGTGCGGTTTGTCCCGGCGTGGAAGATCATGACGCCAGGCTCGGCAGCCGCTTCCTCGATTCCGGCGATCAGAGCGCCTTGGTTGTACGGGCCGGGATAGCCTCTTGAGGTCATGACCACGCAGACGCTTGCGTCAGGCTTCCAATCTATCGTCTGATTCCGCAATCGGCCGTCTACGACCGCCTCCAGTAGCGGAACCAGGTCAGACTTCATCCGCAGGAGCAGCGGTTGCGTTTCAGGGTCGCCGAGTCTGGCGTTGAACTCGAGCACCTTGATCTCGCCTGCCCTGATCATCAGGCCGGCATAGAGGACGCCTTTGTATGGTCGTCCTTCCGCCGCCATCCCTCTGACAGCCGGGATCATGACCTGTTCCATGACTGCCTGATGGATCGGCTCGGTGATGGCCGGCGCAGGGGAGTAGGCGCCCATACCGCCGGTATTTGGGCCCTGGTCGTCATTGAACACGCGCTTATGATCCTGAGATGATGCCAGAGGCAAGACAGCGTCTCCGTCGGTCAACACGTGGAAAGAGACCTCCTCTCCCTCCAGGTACTCCTCGATCACGATCCGCTCACCGGCGTCGCCAAAGAGACGCTCCTCCATGATCTTCTTGACCGCGTCCAGCGCCTCGGACAACTCGAAACAGACGATGGCCCCCTTTCCCGCCGCCAGGCCATCGGCCTTCACGACCAGGGGGGCGCCGATCTCTTGGATATATCGCTTGGCGTCATCTACCCGATAGAAGGACTGGAAGAAGCCGGTGGGGATATGGTACTTCTTCATGAAGCTCTTGGCGAAGACCTTGCTTCCCTCAACGAGGGCAGCATCCTTCCGAGGCCCGAAGATGCGGAGTCCGCGGCGTTCGAATTCATCTACGATCCCAAGAGTCAGCGGGAGCTCCGGCCCCACGACGCTGAGGTCGATCCGTTTCCGCTCGGCGAAATCGGCCAGGAGGCGGATATCGGAGCTGCTGACCTCCACGCACTCAGCCACCTCGCTCATCCCGACGTTTCCTGGCGCGGCCCAAACCTTCGCTACCTTCGGACTCTGAGCGATCTTCCATGCGAGGGCATGTTCTCTACCGCCTGAACCGATCACGAGAACCTGCATTGGCGTTCCTGTCTGTCGCTTCATGGCCCAGGTATCAATGTCGGAAGTGTCGAATACCGGTGAAGACCATTGCGATGCCGGCCTCATCCGCCGCCTGGATCACCTCAGCATCACGGATGGAGCCGCCCGGCTGGATGATTGCGGTCACGCCCGCCTCGGCTGCCACATCCACCCCGTCCCGAAACGGAAAGAACGCATCTGACGCGAGCACCGTTCCCTTGGTGGATGAGACGGCCTTCATCACAGCCAGCCGGCAGGCATCAACCCGGCTCATCTGCCCGGCGCCGATCCCTACCGTGGCGCAGTCGTTTGTCAGAACGATCGCGTTCGACTTCACGTACTTTGCTACCCTCCAGGCGAACCGAAGCGCTCGCATTTCGATCGTAGTAGGCTCGCGGCGGGTCACGATGCGAAGGGTGCCGGAGTCCAGATCGATCTGATCACGTTCCTGTGCCAGTATCCCGCCAACGATCGGCCGCAGCTCTCGGGCCGCTCGATCAGGGGACGTCGTTTCTGGCCACGGTTCGATCAGTAAGAGTCGAAGGGCCTTCTTTTCTTTCAGGATGGCGAGCGCTGCTTCATGGTATCCCGGTGCAACAACCGCCTCCACGAAGGTAGCAACCAGCTCGCACGCAGTCTCGACGTCCACCGGGCGGTTGAGCCCAAGGACCCCGCCGTAGGCCGAGGTCGGATCTGCGGCCAGGGCGCGCTGATACGCTTCGCTCAGCCGGGAACCGATACCAACGCCACAGGGATTCGAATGTTTGACGATGACGCTGACAGGCTCATCGAATCCTTTAGCCAGGGCAAAGGCTGCGTCAAGGTCCAGGAGATTATTGAACGAGAGTTCCTTCCCCTGCAGCAACTTGGCCCCCGCTACGGAAGGCTCACTCACGAGGGCGTCGCAATACAGGGCCGCCTGCTGGTGCGGGTTCTCGCCGTAACGGAGTTGCTTCACTCTGACCAGGCGGAGATCGAGTCGACCGGGGAGTACGGTTTCATCTGCCTCGCCGCATTGCCGCTGCAGATACGCGGCGATCAGCGCGTCGTAACGAGCGACGTGCGCGAAGGCCTTTGTCGCTAAATGGAGCCGACGGGTCCGCGACAGGCAGCCATGTGCTTGCCGCAGTTCCGTGCCAACCGTGGTGTAATCGGCGGGATCAACGACGATCGCAACATCCTCGAAATTTTTCGCAGTAGCTCGGATGAGGCTTGGTCCGCCGATATCGATCTGCTCGATGGCCTCTTCGAAGGAGGCGTCCGTTCTGGCAACAGTGGCCTCGAAGGGATACAGATTGACGACGACGAGATCGATGGGCGGAATGCCGAATTTGTGCAGTTGCCGCTGGTGCTCCGGGTCGCGTCGCCTCGCCAAGACGCCGGCATGAATCCTCGGGTGGAGTGTCTTGACTCGCCCATCCAACATTTCCGGGAAGCCTGTGATGTCGGCCACATCGACCACCGGGATATTGGCGTCCCGCAGGGCGCGAGCCGTTCCGCCGGTGGAGACAATCTCAATAGAGAGGCTAGACAGAGCCGATGCCAGTTCAATCAGCCCGGCTTTATCGGAGACGCTGATCAGAGCTCGCCGAACCGGCGCTAACCCCTTATTGTCTATTCGCTCGTTCGAAACCGTCATGGATTTATGGCTCCCCAGGCTTGCTTTTCCTGTTGCTGTGGGGTATCGGTTCCATGGCAGAGCACCCGACGACCGCGAATCTCCAACCGCCCTTCGGCGAAGAGTTGGATCGCTCGCGGATAGATCCGGTGTTCGTACGCGAGGATCCTGGCTGAGAGGTCCTCTTCGGTGTCATTGTCCAGCACCGGGACCACCGCTTGAATGATAATGGGACCGGTATCGACCCCCTCGTCCACAAAGTGGACGGTGCAGCCGGAAAACTTCAGCCCGTACTGCAGCGCCTTGCGCTGAACATGCAGTCCAGGGAAGGCAGGGAGGAGCGCGGGGTGAATATTCATGATTCTGTTTTTATAGGCCTCAACAAAGGAAGGGCTTAGCAGGCGCATGTAGCCTGCCAGACACACCAGCTCCACATCGCGCTTCCGCAGCAGGTCGAGAACCGCTGCATCGAAGTCATTCCTCGTACGGTGCCGAGTTGAGTCGATAAAGGCTGCCTCGATTCCATATCGACGACCCCGTTCGAGGGCGTAAGCCTCTGCCACGTCACTGATGACGATAGCGACAACCGCATTGATCTGACCGGCCTCACAGGCGTTGACGATTGCTTGTAGGTTACTTCCTCGACCGGAAGCCAGCACACCAAGTCTGAGTTGCCGCTTCATGTTCTCCCATGGGTCATTGCGAGCCGAAGGCGAAGCAATACCACCGTTCTTCGTCCGGTTCTTTCATCGCGGCGACGCACATCAAAACTGAAAGATTGCTTCGGTCGCGCCGCTCCTCGCAATGACGCGCGAAGCGAGACTTTCACGCCAACGATAGCAGAAAGGGAAGTAATGAGCAAGAGGATTATAGCAACTTACTGGCGGTGAATAGTCATGTAATTTTCCAATATAAATCTGAGGTTACAAAAAATTCTTGACATGGTTCTGCGGGAACGTTATAAATACCGAGTAACTCAATCGACTTAATCGGTATTTGCCATAGTGAGACGATATGCGGGTATCAACAAAGGGCGACTACGCGACACGAGCCATGCAAGATTTGGCTCTCCATTACGAGGAGGGGCCGATTCAAATCGAGGAGATCGCCCGACGGCAACATCTGCCGGCTCGTTACCTGGAACAGATCCTGTTGAGTCTCAAACGAGCCGGGTTCGTGGAAAGCAAGCGGGGAATGAGTGGGGGCTATTACCTGGCAAAGCCTCCCAGAGAGATTACAATCGGGGCCATTATCAGGGCGATGGAGGGTCCAATCGTGCCGATCTTCTGTGTCGAGAGTGGGCCGCGCGAGATCTGCATCGAGGAGCCTCATTGCTCCCTGCGAGACATCTGGGCCGATGTGCGTGACGCCGTCGCACAGATCGTGGATCGGACTACACTCGAAGACCTCTGCCAACGGTTCCGGACGAAACAGGAGCGGCAGAGGGTCAGTTATCAGATCTGAACGATCTACAACGTCCGGAGATTGACGCGTAGATGCCACGAGTTGTTCGAAATATCCTGGAACTGATAGGCGATACCCCGCTGGTCCAGTTGCAGCGGATCCCGCGTCCCGGGTCGGCCCGAGTTCTTGGGAAGCTGGAGTCGCTCAATCCGGGCGGAAGCGTGAAGGATCGGATCGCCTTTGCGATGGTCGAGGAGGCCGAGCGGAGCGGGCGTCTGAAGCCGGGCGACACAATCGTTGAGCCGACGTCCGGCAATACCGGGATCGGGCTGGCGATGGTGGCCGCCGTCAAGGGGTACCGCCTGATCCTGACGATGCCTGAGGACATGAGTGCGGAGCGGCGAAAACTGGTCGGTCGATTCGGCGCCGAGGTGATCCTGACCCCTGCCATTGAGGGGATGAGCGGGGCCGTCTATGCGGCAGAATCGCTCGTGGCGCAACATCCCGAGTACTTTATGCCGCAACAGTTTGTAAATCCGGCCAACCCGGCGATCCACCGCGTCACCACGGCGCAAGAGATTCTGAAAGCGACTGAGGGACAGATCGATGCCTTTGTCGCCGGTGTCGGGACCGGCGGGACGATTACCGGGGTGGGTGAGGTGTTGAAAAGGGAAGTTCCTGACGTTCAGGTAGTCGCGGTGGAACCGGCCAGATCCCCCGTGTTGCAGGGAGGCAGGGCCAGGCCGCACGGTATCCAGGGAATCGGCGCGAGCTTTGTCCCAGGCGTGCTGGACATCCAAGTAATTGATGAGATTATTGCTGTTGAGGACGAGGACGCCTATCGGATGGTGTCTCGCCTGAGCAGAGAGGAAGGCCTCCTGGTGGGGATCTCAGCCGGGGCCAACGTCTTTGCCTCGACAGTGGTTGCCGAACGGCTTGGGACCGGAAAGGTTGTGGTGACCATCCTCCCCGACACAGGGGAGCGGTACCTGTCGGTCCCACTCTGATCTATAAGGGAGCAAACGCATGAATGGCTATCGTGGCATGGAGGTCTCTGAAGTAGGGCAATCGGCGGAGGGCGACCGCAATGCGGCGATCCGTGTCTACATCCCAACCCCGTATCGAGGACTGACTCAGAATCAGCCCCTTGTCGAGGGACGAGGGGACGATCTGGTGGAGCTTCTGGAGGATCTGGAGACGCGCTTTCCAGGGATTCATAAGCATGTGTTTGATCAGATGGGCGAACTCCACCGTCATCTCAATGTCTATGTGAACAACGTGGGGGTGGAGGAATTGGGGGGGAAGCGGACCGCGCTCAAGGACGGAGACGAAGTGGCCTTGATCCCGGCCATGGCAGGGGGGGGCATACCTTTCAACGAAGAGCAGATCCGCCGTTACAGTCGTCATATCATCCTCCCTGAGGTGGGCGGAAAGGGGCAGCGCAAGCTCTTAAACAGTTCGGCGTTGCTCGTCGGGGCGGGCGGCCTGGGCTCTCCTGCGGCCCTCTATCTGGCCGCTGCCGGTGTCGGTCGCCTCGGCATCATTGATGCCGATGTGGTGGACCTGAGCAACCTGCAGCGACAGATTCTCCATCACATGGATGATGTGGGACGACCGAAGGTCGTCTCGGCGGTCGAGGCGATCGGCCAGATCAATCCCGACGTGAAGGTGGAGCCGATCCAAGCGGTTCTCTCCTCGGCGAACGCGAAGGAGGTCATCAGCCAGTATGACCTGGTCGTGAATGGCTGTGACAATTTTCCGACCCGATACCTGGTCAACGACGCCTGTGTATTCCTGAAGAAACCCCTCGTGGACGGGTCTATCTTCAAGTTCGAAGGCCAGGTCACGGTTTTTGTCCCCGGTCACGGCTGCTATCGCTGTCTGTACCCTGCGCCCCCTCCCCCAGGGCTGGTCCCAAGCTGTCAGGAGGCCGGTGTGCTGGGCGTGCTGTGCGGTATCGTCGGAAGTCTCCAGGCGATCGAAGCGATTAAACTGCTGCTTGGGATTGGCGACTCTCTGGCCGGGCGACTCCTCTTCTTCGATTCGTTGGGGATGGAGTTTCGGCAGGTCAAGGTACGGCGGGCCTCCGACTGCCCGGTTTGTGGAGACGATCCAACCATCACCGATCTGATCGATTATCACGAGTTTTGCGGAGTGCCGGGCGGTGGCCACTGAGGCCGCGAACGGCGCAGCGATGGTCCGGATGATAGGCCTGGGTCTCGTCGTCGGGGTGACGTTCGGATACGCCCTGCAGCGCGGCCGCTTCTGTATGAACTCGACGTTTCGCGATATCCTGCTGGCGCGGGATCTTACCCTGCTGCGGGCCTATCTCCTGGCGCTGTTGATTCAGATGGTCGGAGTCAGGGCAATGGCGACGCTGGGTCTGTTCGGGTTGGGTGTCACACCGTTTTTCTGGATGGCGACGCTGTTCGGTGGATTCGTCTTTGGCCTTGGTATGGCCTTTTCCGGCGGGTGTGTGAGCGGGAGCAGTTACCGGTCAGGTGAGGGGATGGTGGGCTCGATTATCGCGCTGCTCGGATTTGTGTTTGGGATCACGATGACCAATGACGGCGTGCTCGAGCCGGTGCAAGCCGCCTTTCGGAGTCGGGTGGTTGAAATCGATGGGCAGCCTGCAACGCTGGATCGCCTCCTGGGCGTGAACCCATGGATACTGGTGATGACCTTTGTGACGGTTGGCGGATGGTGGCTTCTGAAGAGCCCGGCCGGCGGCTACCAGAGAGGGTGGAGTTGGATGAGGAGCGGGATCACCATCGGCCTGATCGCCACGGCTGCCTGGCCGATCTCAGCCCTGACCGGAAGAGAGTACGGTCTTTCCATTACCGAGCCGATCCGAACAATCTCGGGGTTTCTGTTCACGGGTGACACCTCTCTGCTCACTTGGGGGAGTTTTATGTGGGTGGGGCTCATCGCGGGCGCGTACGTGGCGGCGCGGTCGCATGGAGAGTTTGCCTGGCGCGCCCCTGGCGCTCAGCGTCTTCTCCAGGCTCTCGGGGGCGGTCTGCTGATGGGCATGGGGGCGGGTATTGCGGGTGGATGTAACATCGGTCATGGACTGACCGGGGTCCCGCTCTTTGGGCTGAGCAGTGTGACGGCGACCCTCAGTATTATCTTGGGAGTCTGGGCTGGGGTCTATCTGTTGTTTGGCAGTGTGGCGTTTGAGCGTGGGGCGCGAAGCGCCCAGCGGGCGTAGAGCCTCCCGAACGTGGTCCCAATCGTGCAATCATGGGGGCAGCGATGATGAAGCACGCTCTTGATGTGACTGGAGAGATTTGTCCGTATCCGTTGATGTTAACCAAACAGAAGATGGGGGAGATCACGGCCGGTGAACAACTGGTGGTGATTGTCGATTACGCGAAATCGGTCGAAGACATCCCCAGGTGGGCAAAAGAGGAAGGACATGCCGTCCTCGCCATCTCGGAAGTTGGCAGAACGCAGTGGGAAATCGTCCTGGAAAAAGCCTGACCTGCATGATTGGAGGAATGGAAATGAGTAGGGCGCCTGAGCAGGCAGCCGAGATCCTTGATCTGAAGGGGGAGGTATGCCCCTACACGTTTGTGAAGACTAAATTGGCGCTGGAAGAGCTGCAAAGCGGTCAGACGCTGAGAGTCATCGTGGATAACTCCGGCTCTGCTGCGAACGTTCCCAGGAGCCTGACGAGTGAGGGATACATCGTGACAGATGTGACACAGCTCAATGACACTGACTGGGCGATCACGGTCATAAAGGCCTGAGCCGCAGGATGAAGGTGAGCCGGGGACGAGACAGCCGACAAAGAGGGCATGGATGAAATCAATCGATATTCTTGATGCGATCGGGCACACGCCGCTGATCGAGCTGCCGCGGATGAGTCCCAAGAAAGAGGTTCGGATCTTCGCCAAGCTGGAGGGAGCGAACCCGACCGGTAGCTTGAAGGATCGAATCGCGAAGTACATGATCGAGCAGGCCGAGCGGAGCGGTGCACTCACGGCGGACAAAACGATTCTGGAGCCGACGAGCGGCAATACCGGCATTGCCCTGGCCATGATCGGACGGAGGAAGGGGTACAAGGTCAAGGTGGTGATCCCGGAAAACGCCACCCCGGAGCGACGTCAGCTCCTGGAGATCTTTGGCGCCGAGTTGATCTATTCCGATGGGACGAAAGGGAGCAACGGTGCCATTGAGTTGGCTCAAAAGCTGGTGGCGCAGGATCCAACCCTTTTCATGCCCTTTCAGTACGGCAATCCGGCCAACCCTCTGGCCCACTATGAAACGACCGGGGTGGAGATCCTGAACGACCTCCCGGAGGTCGATGCCTTTGTAGCCGGTCTTGGGACCGGCGGAACTCTGATGGGCGTGGGGAGACGGCTGAAGGAATGTAACCCCAAGACCAAGGTCATTGCCGTGGAGCCGAATCCGGGCGATCTGGTCCAGGGGCTTCGCAGCCTGGACGAAGGTTTCATTCCCCCGATCCTTGACACCAGCCTCCTGGACGGCAAAATTATGGTCGATTCCCGCTGCGCCTTTGCCGCCACCAAAGATCTGACCAACAAGGAAGGGATCTTTGCCGGCGTGTCCTCTGGAGCGGTCGTTCATGTGGCGATGCGAACGGCGCATCGAATGGAGAAGGGCAACATCGTGGTGATCCTCTGCGATGGCGGGTGGAAGTATGTGAGTCTGGGTGTCTGGCACAAGGAGTTTCCGGAGCTGGGCGAGAACATGTACAGTCACCTCTGGTGGTAGGATGGGCCTCACGCAATCGGAGCTGGATGACGTCTTTGCTCATGCCGAAGAGTCGTATCCGGACGAGGCCTGCGGAATCGTCATAGGCAAGCCGGGCGATCCGGATACGAACATTGTCCGCAGATGCGCGAATCTTGCGAACCAGTATCACCAGGACGATCCAATTCGTTATCCGAGAGATGCAAAGACCGCCTACATCATGGACCCGAAGGACCTTCTGCGGATTCAGAGTGAAGCCGATGCCAAAGGTCTCGAATTCGTTCTTATCTACCATTCACACCCCGATCATGACGCCTACTTTTCCGAGACCGATCGAGAGTTGGCGCTGTTCGATGGTGAACCAGTGTGGCCCAGACTTCAATATCTCGTGGTGTCAGTGAAACACGGTAAGGTGTCGTACTTCAAGGTCTTCAGGTGGGATTCTAGCGTAAAGCAGTTTACAGGAGAACCATCTGCTGCTCTTCAGTGCAACGACTAGCATGATGAATCTCGACATCGGGCAAATTACGCTTATAGGTATCACGCTCTTTGCGGCCACCGTGAATGGGGCACTGGGATACGGATTTTCATCGCTGACCGTCCCCGTTGCCCTCATCTTTTATTCCAACAGGATCTTGAACCCTGCCCTGGTATTGGTGGAGGTGGCGCTCAATAGCTACGTGCTGCTCGTCAATCGGCGGAGCATCCCAAAGATCTGGAAGAGGGTACTGCCGATCGTGTGCGGCCTTATTCCAGGCGTCATCGCGGGGAGCTATGCCCTCTCGATGGCGGGCCCGGAATGGCTCAAGCTGATCACGTATCTCATCGTACTGCCGTTGATCCTGCTGCAGGCGGCAGGAGTCAGGCGGCCGATTCGGTCCGAACATCTCATTGGTGTCCCGTTCGGCGCCGGCGTTGGCGTTCTCTATTCAACAACCACTATCTCCGGTCCTCCGTTGGCGCTCCTGTTCAATAACCAGGGCTTTGTCAAAGGTGAGTTTCGAGCCGCCATTGGCCTGATCAGAATAGTCGAATCAACCGTGACAGCGACTGCGTATTACTACCTGGGAGTGTACACTGCGGCGAGTACGGGGCTCCTTTCGTCGATCATCCCCAGCGTTATCATTGGAATTCCGATAGGGGCCTACGTCATCAGGCAGATGAATGCTGAGACGTTCAGAAGAATCTGCATGAGCTTCGATACCTGGGTAGTGGGCTTCGGCTTATCGAAGGTGTTGATCGAGCTGGGGTTGCTCACAAGCCCACGTGCCTACAGTGTCTGGCTGGGCGTTGTCTTTATTGATCTCTTTTTACTCTATGGCTTCTTTACGAGGGGGCCGGAGATCGCGGCGGCCGCCTTGGCTGTCGATGTTGCTGACGGTAGTCCAAGGCTTCTACATCAAAAAACGCCGACCGTCACTCAGGATGATCTGTCTACATGAATGTATCTCCCGATAGCCGCCGGGCGGTGGATGACGGGGAGGGCAGGAACAGTGAAGGGGGAGATGTGAGAAGTGAGATGTGGCAAGGGAGAAGCGAGAAATGATGCGTGATACGAACGAATCAGAGAAGGCAAATCTCGCCAACGGGCCGTCCTGGGCGAGCGAGGAGGAGATCGACACCTTCGATCAGTTCGTCCACAGGTTCTGGAATGGGGAGATCTCACCTGATGAGTTCAAGCGGTTCCGCCTGCAGAACGGGATCTATGGGCAGCGGCAGGAAGGGGAACAGATGTTCCGGATCAAGATCCCGTGGGGCGGGCTTAGCGCGGCCCAACTGGAGCTGCTTGCCGAGCTGGCGGCGAAGACCCAGAAGGGGGTAGGCCACGTAACGACCCGCCAGAACATCCAGCTCCACTTCATCAAGCTCGATCAGGTCGCAGGGCTGATGAGGAGCCTGGCCTCGGTCGGGCTGACGACCCGAGAGGCCTGCGGCAATACCGTTCGCAACGTGACGATCGGGCACTGTGCCGGTGTCTGTCCTCAAGAAGTCTTCGACGTGACCCCGTATGCCGCGACGATTGCGCGATTTCTCCTGCGCAATCCGATGAATCAGAATCTGCCCAGGAAGTTTAAAATCGCATTCTCCGGCTGCCCCGATGATCTTGGTCTCACCCCCATCCAGGACATCGGGGCTCGTGCCGTGCTCCGATCTACGGCAGGTAAGGAGGAACGGGGTTTTCAGCTGTATGTCGGGGGCGGCCTCGGCCCCATGCCACGCCTTGCGGACCTGCTCGAGGAGTTCACGCCGGCGGATCGGCTCCTGCCGACCGTAGCTGCCATCGTGCGCGTGTTCGATCGCCTCGGGAACCGTGACGATCGGCACAAGGCCAGGATGAAGTTCGTACTGAACAAGCTGGGGATCGAGCAGTTTCGAACGCTGGTATTTCAGGAGCGGACCGGCCTCGATTCAACCATGGCCGGACAGTTCCCTTCTCTTGTCGTGTGGGAGGAGGCCCCGTCTCCTCGCACATTGTCTGCTTCGGCGGGTCTCCCCATAGAGTCTGACGATCCCGCCTATCGGCGGTGGCGGGCCACCAATCTGCTTCCGCAGAAGCAGGCCGGGTACGCCATGGTCCACGTCCGCCTCGAACTTGGGGACATCACTGCGGTACAGCTCAGAACGCTGGCCTTTGCGGCGCGTGAGTTCGGCGATGGCACAGTCCGCAGCACGAACCAGCAGAACTTCGTCCTCAGGTGGATTCTCTCCGAGCGTCTTCCTGCGCTCTACCGGCTGCTGAGCGCCGTCGGTTTGGCTGCCCCATCCGCTGAGCGATTGGCAGATGTGACCGCGTGTCCGGGCGCCGATACATGCCAGCTTGGCATCACCTCCTCTTACGGCCTGGCGGCTTCCCTGGGAGCCCTCTTCGACGATGAACTGAGGGATCTGGCGGACGAAACGGGGATTCGGATCAAGATCTCCGCCTGCCCGAACTCCTGTGGCCAGCATCACCTTGCGAATATCGGGTTTTATGGTGGGGCCAAAAAGTTCAACGGCCGCCAGGTACCTACCTACGAGATGTTGTTAGGCGCGAGGTTGGCGCCAGGCCAGGCGCGCTACGGTAAGCCGGTGGCGCGAGTTCCGGCAAAGAATATCCCGGCCGCGGTAGAGGCGGTCCTCCGTCTGTATCAGAAAGAGCGACAGGATGGCGAATCGTTCAACAACTTTCTGGATCGCTATGGGCTGGAGTCGGTGAAGACTGTCCTGGCGCCGTTCACAGAACTGCCGCCGGCCTCTGAGGCGCCGGATTACTATCTCGACTATAATGCTGAAGAGGCGTTTTCCATCCAGACCGGGCCTGGCGAGTGCGCTGCGTAGTCGTCGGATCAAGAGATCGCTGCGGTGGATTGGGAAGATCGGTAGAAAAAATGAGAGGAGATGGAATGAGGAGACAGATCGTTACGCTGGTCCCATGGATAACCGGACTGGCCTTAGCAGTAGGAATGACGTGGATCGGCCAGGCTCACGCCTACGAAGTATGGGTGACGAATCAGGAAGACCATACCGTCACCGTGATTGATAGCGAGACCAATACGGTTCTCGATACAATTACCCCCGGCGGCAAGAAGCCCCATAACATCGCCTTTTCGCCTGATGGCGCCTACGCCTATGTCGCGAATGCCGGGTCTAATGACGTACACATGATCGAGACAAAAACGAGAAAGGTAGCTGCGGCATTTCCCGCCGGGACGAAGGCGCATGGCCCTGCTGTCACACCCGATGGGCAGCAGCTCTGGGTGGCGAACCCGGGGTCAAACGATGTGACGGTGATTGATCTTCAACTCCGGAAAGCGATCGACACGATCCCAGTCGGGAAGGCCCCCGCGCTCGTGGTCTTTGATCCGAAAGGCGCGAGCGCCTTTGTGAGCAACGGGGGATCCGGGGATCTTTCCGTGATCGATGTGAAGAGCCGGAAGATCGTCAGCACCATCGAGGCAGGCAAGGGCGCCATGGGGACAGACATCACATGGGACGGGAAGCTCCTGCTGGTTACGGCGGGGGATGTCGATCGAATCGACGTGATTGATGCGATGAGTCACCATGTCAAGGCGAGGATTCCACGGGAGGGTGAACCGCATGGCCTTGTACTGTCGCCTGATGGGAAGCGGGCGTATACCGTGAGCCGCAAGGCGAATGTGGTGTCTGTGATCGATTGCAAACAGCTCAATATTATAAGAGATATCCCAGCAGGCAAGCGGATCGATATCATCACGATCACGCCGGACGGCCGTCGCCTCTATGTGACCAGTCGCGACACCAATACCGTGATTGCCATCGATACGTTGACGGAAAAGATTGTTGCTGAGATTCCGGTAGGAAAAGACCCGCACGGGATCGCTGTGCTTCCTGCGAGTCATCACTGAGATAGCGATAGATCGGTTGGTCGCACTGACATGATTGCGATCTTGTGTGTAATAGAGCGAAGTATTTCACGCGTGTTGGTATGTTCCAATAAGGAGGAATGATGGAAAGGCAATCGGGAATTCAGAGCATTGATAGAGGAGGTCGGGTCCTCTCGGCGGAGAAGATTGCCGAGTTGAATGAGCGATTCCGGGCTGCCAAGCCTGAGGTGGTGCTTCAGTGGGCCATTGATACCTTTGCTCCTAAAGTGGCACTCGCCAGCAGTTTTGGGGCCGAGGATATGGTGTTGATCGATATGCTGTCGAAGCTTCAACCGCCGATTACGATCTTTACCCTGGACACCGGTCGGTTGCATGAGGAGACGTACGACGTGATGGAGCGGACCCGGGAACGGTACAAGGTGGCGATTGAGAGCTACTTCCCGGGACGAGACGCCGTAGAGGCGCTGGAGCGGGAGCGCGGATTTTATTCCTTCCGGCAGAGTGTCGAGGAGCGGAAGTATTGCTGTCGCGTTCGAAAGGTGGAGCCGCTCGGTCTGGCCCTCAAGAACGTTGATGCGTGGATCACCGGGCTCCGGCGGGAGCAGGCAGCGACCCGCACCGGCATCGATGTCGTCGAGATCGATGCGAGCCATGGCTCAATCGTCAAAATCAATCCGCTCGTCGAATGGACCGAGCCGCAGGTCTGGGCGTATATCCGCGAGCACCATGTGCCCTATAACGCTCTGCATGACCAGGGATTCCCCAGCATCGGTTGCTCGCCATGCACAAGGGCTATCAAGCCGGGCGAGGATGTACGGGCGGGGCGATGGTGGTGGGAAAACCCCGAGACCAAGGAGTGCGGGCTGCATCTTGACAGCAAACAGGGCGCTCACGGCACAGGCCACTAAGGTAAAGGGAACGATATCGACGGGAGAACAGATGATACAGGAATCGATTGAATTGTCGGAGAACGAGGTGCTGGCGCCGATTCTCCCTCATGGCGGGCGGCTCGTCTCGCGGGTGCTCACAGGAGAGGCCAGGGCCGACGCGATAGGCAGGGCGCAGGATCTCCCCGCGATTTCCTTGAACGCCAGGGCCGTATCCGATGTGGAATGCCTGGCCACAGGTGTCTTCAGTCCGCTCGAAGGGTTTATGAATCGAGCTGACTATGAAGGGGTGGTCCATGAGATGCGCCTGAAGAGCGGCCTGCTGTGGACGCTACCGATTACCCTGGCCGCGCCAAAGGAGGAAGCCGCCAAACTCAAGCAGGGGGGCGAGGCGGCCTTACTGGGCTCAGATGGCGACCTGCTTGGCCTACTTTCGGTGGAGGAGGTGTTTCCCTACGATAAGCGAACGGAGGCGTGCCTGGTGTATGGCACCGAGGAGACGCGTCATCCGGGTGTGCAGTATCTGTATCAGCGCGGTGAACTCCTGGTGGGCGGGTCGATCAGTATGGTTCGCCCCCCATCACTGCCGGGATTCGAAGACTATTACTGTGTGCCGGCCGAGACGCGGCGACGATTCAAAGAGCGCGGATGGCAGACGGTCGTCGGATTTCAGACCCGCAACCCGATTCATCGGTCGCATGAGTACATCCAGAAGTGCGCATTGGAGTTGATGGACGGCCTGCTGATCCACCCGCTGGTTGGTCGGACAAAACTCGACGATATTCCATCAGAAATTCGGCTTCGATGCTATCGCGCGCTTGAGGAGCGCTACTTCCCGAAGGAGCGCGTCATGCTGAGCGTCTTTCCGGGCGCTATGCGGTATGCGGGACCGCGCGAGGCGGTGTTTCACGCGCTGGTTCGCAAGAACTACGGATGCACTCACTTCATCGTCGGGAGGGACCCCGCTGGAGTAGGCGGTTACTATCATCCGTACGCGGCCCGTGACCTCTTTCTGCGGCTGTCACGCGACGAATTGGACATCACCCCGCTCTTCTTCGACGAGGCGTTCTTCTGTCGTCGCTGCGATGGGATGGCTTCGGCCAAGACCTGTCCGCATGAGGCATCCGAGCGGGTGACGCTGAGCGGCACGCGCGTTCGCGAACTCCTTCGGAACGGTGAGGCGCTACCGGAGGAGTTCACACGGCCGGAGGTCTCCGAGATTCTGGCGGAATGGATGCAGGGTGGATGATCAGCGCTTGGGCGGTTATGGCAGGCGGATGGTGGGGTGGCCGGCCTTGAACCAGTCACCCATGCCGCCAGGAACGTTCGCGACCCTTGGGAAGTCGTGATGCAGCAGGATGCTGGCAGCCGTACTGCTGCGTGTGCCTTCTTCGCAGATCAGGACGATGTCTCGGCGCGGGTCGAGCGTATAAGCACGGCGCCAGATCTCTGCAAGCGAAATGAACAGAGAGTCTTTGATGTAGCCGAGCTTCCACTCGAACGGCTCCCGCACGTCGATCAGCATCAGCTCATCGTGTGCAACGTGCAGACGCTGCCACAGGATCTCGACGGTCACCTGTGGCAGCGTGGCAAGTGGGAGCCCTGCATGGTCCCAGCTTTCGGTCCCTGAAGCGAGGATCCCCCTGAGAGGATTTCGATCCACCCGCTGGAGTGTCTCGACCGCGGCCTCGGCAATGTCTGCCTTTCCGGAGAGGAGCACGATTGGTGGACCGGGCGGGATCGCGGTTGCTATGCGCTCAGGGAGACTCTTGCGACTGAAGACGACGTTGATACTCCGCGGGATATGACGTGACGCAAACTCTTCGCGCGGGCGTAAATCGATCAGCAGCGCACCGGCCTCCAAAACGCTCTTTGTCTGATGTGGCGTCAACGTTGGTGGCTCGGTGGCCATCGCGCTCACACTGGTTGAGAGAAACACGCCTTGCGTATCATGTCTAAACCCTTTATACTCCTCCGAGCACGAAGGCTCAAGCGGAATGTAAGCGAATATCTACCGGCCAAGATCTCAGATCGATGACCGCTGATCTGTGATCGATCTCCGAAAGACACGATGGCAAAAAAGCGCATACACTTGACGTTTACAGGAAAGCTGGCCGAGGAGCCGATCCTGTGGCAGCTTAGCCAGACGTTCGACTTGGTGTTCAATATTCGCCAAGCCGACTTTACAGAGGGAATCGGGTGGATCATGGCTGAGCTCGAGGGAGACCCAAAGCTACTTGAAAATGGGATCACGTGGCTGGAGGATCATGGTGTCCAGGTGGCGCCAATCGAGCAGGATGTCGTCTCTTAAAAGGATCGAGGACTCGATTTTTGCTTGACAGGGAAAAGTTGCTTTGATTATATAGCTGCGTTTCACCTTTTCATCCAGAGTGGCTGAGGGACTGGCCCTGCGAAGCCACGGCAACCGGTTTGCGGCGTGTTCCGGCAGACAGTGGTGCCAACTCCTACATCCCAGACACAGGGCGGGATGAGAGATGAGAAGGATGGCGTCAATTCTGACAGCCCCTTCTCGCATCCCGGAGAAGGGGCTTTTTCATTGTTGCATTTCGGTGAAGGGATTCTGTGATGCCAAAACGGATGATTACACTCATCTACCCACAGGCACTCATCAAAGAGCCGGTGATCTATCGCCTTGCGCGGGAATTTACGCTCATTCCTAATGTTCGTCGGGCACGGGTGACGGAGCAGGCGGGCGAGGTCATGCTGGAGCTGGACGGCGAGGAGGACGCGTTGAATAAGGGGATTGCCTACTTGATCGGTTTAGGGATCAGGGTAGAGCCGACTCCGGAGAAGGGACGCTGAGATGGCGCAGGTGAAGGGATTGAAGTGCAGAGAGTGCGGCAGGCCATATCCAGCCGACCCTCTGCATGTCTGTGAGTACTGTTTCGGGCCGCTCGAGGTCGATTACGATTACGACGCGCTTCGAGGCAGGCTGACCAGAAAGGCGATCGAGGCCGGGCCGCCCAGCATCTGGCGATACAAGGCGCTGCTGCCGATCGAGGGGGAGCCCGTGGTCGGGAAACATTGCGGGATGACGCCCCTCGTGAGGGCAAACAATCTGGCGCGCGCGTTGGGTATGCGGGAGGTCTATGTCAAGAACGATACCGTCAGCCATCCCACCTTTTCATTCAAGGACCGGGTCGTGGCGGTGGCGGTGACCAAAGCCGTAGAGTTCGGCTTTAAGGTGGTGGCCTGTGCCTCCACCGGCAACCTGGCAAACTCGGTGGCGGCCCACGCCGCCGAAGGGGGGCTTCGAAGCTTCGTCTTCGTGCCGGCCGACCTGGAGCAGGGCAAGGTGCTGGGCACCCTGATCTACAACCCCAAGCTGGTGGCCGTGGACGGCAACTACGATGAGGTCAACCGTCTGTGCAGCGAGATCGCCGATAAATACGGGTGGGCATTTGTGAACATTAATATCCGACCTTACTACGCTGAGGGCTCCAAAACCTTTGGGTACGAGATCGCGGAGCAGCTTGGCTGGCGCGCGCCCCAGCACATCGTTGTGCCGGCCGCGGGGGGTTCACTGGTCACGAAGATTTTGAAGGGGCTCAAAGAGTTCGACCGACTCGGCCTCCTGAATGGCGGCTGCGCCACGCGGATGCATGTCGCCCAGGCGGCAGGGTGTGGTCCCATTGTGACCGCTATCAAGGCGAACAGCGAGATTATCAAGCCGGTCAAGCCGAAGACCATCGCCAAGTCGCTCGCCATCGGGAACCCGGCGGACGGCTTCTACGCCTACAAGGCCGTCAAGGACAGTGGCGGCCATGGGGAACATGCCACGGACGAGGAGATCGTGGAAGGGATGAAGCTGTTGGCCAGCACCGAAGGGATCTTTTCCGAAACGGCAGGCGGGGTGACGGTGGCGGCGGCCAAACGGCTGATCGAGCAGGGGCGGATCCCCAGGGACGAAAGCCTGGTCCTCTGTATCACCGGCAACGGACTGAAGACCCAGGAGGCGGTCGCCTCAACATTAAAGGTTCGGCTGCATATCAAACCGACCCTTCGATCGTTTGACGAGGCGCTGATTTCTCATGGCATCGACGTGACGCCAAGTATCGTAAATTGAGGAGTGAACATAACAGTGGCAAGGGATGATCGAAAGGAGCGAGCTCGATGGGTGTGAAGGTACGTATCCCGACCCCGCTACGGGGTTTAACCAATGGCCAAGGGGAGGTGGAGGGGCAGGGGAACTCCATCAATGAGCTGATCGAGAATCTGGAAACGTCGTATGCCGGCCTGAAGGAGCGGATCTACGACGACTCCGGCAGCGTCCGCCGTTTTATCAATATCTATGTGAATGAGGAAGATATCCGATTCCTGCAGGGCAGCTCGACGCCGCTCAAGCCAGGCGATCTGGTCTCTATCGTCCCGGCCATTGCTGGTGGTCGCTGATTGACGCGTGAACTTCGTTTCTGACCCGTTGTGGCGGCAACGGGTCAGTGTCCTGGCAGGCGGGACTTGGCTGATCTCGAGGGAGGGACCCTTACTTTGAGGCCCGATCAAACCTCTTAGTGATCTCAGTGCTGAGGTCGAGATTCTTGTTAAAGTACAAGATACCAGGACGCTGCGCCTCCAGGATGATGGAAAACCCTTTTTCGGCGGCGTAGGCTTTCAGGATGAGTTCGATTCGGCCGGCCAGGTCCTGGATGCTCTTTGTCTCGATATCTTTCAGTTCCTCCGTCTTATCTTCGAGGAGGCGTTGAAAGGCCGCTTCGTCGCGCTCCAGCGTTGCGACACGGTCCTGCCGTTGCGCAGAAGTGAGCCGAGACGTTGCCGCCTCAAGATCCTTCCGGCGCGCGAGCAGCTTTGCCTCCTCGGCCTTCATCTCTTTCGTGAGCTTTTCGGCGAGTTTCTCCATTTTCGCCTTAGCGGCTTTGCCGGCCTTGGATCCAAGGACGATCTCCCGAAAGTCCATGACGCCGATCTTTTGACGTTCTTGGCCGAAGACCGCCGACGCAACAGAGAGAGTGAGGCTTGCGCTCAGGCAGGCGATGGAACACCTTACGATAAGACCCGCAATACCTGACCTCGTTTTCATCGTTATCTCTCGTGGTGAGGTTCTTCCAACTGCCGCTTCAGGGTGTCCGAGACCTGCTTCGCCTTAGCTTGCAAAGCGGGAGATCCTTCCTGAGCAATAGACGTCATGAGCTCTTCCCAGTGGGAGGCGTAGAGGCGTGAAATATCGGTCAGTCGCCTTACCATTCCCTCGCCGATCGGGTCGGGATCGCCGCGCTCCTGGTAGGTGACGCCTGTTGAATTGAGTTGGAAGTGCTCCACCCAGTGGAGATCTCCCTTATACCAATGCAATCGAAGGAGCTGGGCCTGACAGCGCCGGTTCGCCAACTCCAACTGCAGGAGATCGGTGGCCTCGAAATCTGCCGGTTCCCGTTGTAACTCCGTGGCGCGGGTGATCTCATATGCCCGACGCCAGTTCATGCCGATCGTAAGCTGATCGTACATGGTGGCGTAAGGGAGCGGCGCCGTGTATTCTCCGCTCCATGCGACCGCCGCCCATGTGACACATAGATACGCGGAGAGGGCAAATGGCGCAAGCGAGCGTTTCATTGCGATCTGTTCAGTGTGAATAGAACCGGCGGTCGGTCTGCTCGAAGATGAGAGACGGCCACCAGGTAGACCAAGTCCAAATACCCGACAAATCGCTTTGGGTCAGGATTTCCACCTGCGATTGTTCGGCCCCCATATCCCGGACAGCGACGTACACGATCTCTCCAAGGCTCTGTTCCCGGTATGCAGTGGAGAAGTACGTGAGGCGCGGATTTGAATGGCTCGGCACCAGATCGGTCGGGAAGAAGTTGAGGTCTCGAAGCGCCTGGTTCACGACCACGAGAGTTTCCTTGGCGGGGCTGGGGTAGGATTTGATCGCCCGGTCCTCCCCGAAGAAGCCTGCGCAACCGGCCATCGCCAGGAAGAGCAATGTCGTCGCAACGTGTCGGTAACGCATGATGCTTTCTTTGGTCAGCTCAGGTCGCACTCTTGAGAACCACAGCGATCTCGCCCTGGATCCGCTCGGAGGCGGGGCGATCGCCGAAGGTTCCGACGCGAACTCGAACAGAGGTCGCATCTCTCGTAACCGGTAAGACGGTGATCGTCACGGATGTCCCATCCAATTCCGCGCCAACTGCCTTTGCGCTGACCTGGTCTTTCTGTGTTTCTGAGACGACGACATGCATTGTTCTTAAGGCGTTGAGTGTCGCGTCCCACACCGTGTTGTACGGAGCGGCGTGGATCTGCTCCAACTCACCCTTGGCATAGGTAGTGCCGGCCACGCCCCCGGTCGCGCCCAGACCCGTGAGGATCACTGGGCATCCTTGAAGGGTCCCGGCCAGCACCAAGAAGAACGTCGATGCGACTTGCCGGAGCAATCGAGAACGCCTTATTGTCCTTCTCCTTCACTGCCCGCATCGTCTCGCCTGGCCAGCCACCAAGCCAGCAGGATCGTCGCTGCCATCAATATTGGCGTGATGCCGTATGCGAGGGCGATGATCACAATCTGTCGCATACCTGTCTTCCCACCATGGGTGATCTACAGACTATGCGGCGCTTGCCACCTGACTTGTATGCGAGGATAGTCCGACCTCCAGGCCGGCGCGCTCCCGGACGAGTTCCTGAGGCAGGCCGAAATTCACCTCCTCCTTGATCGATTCGATCTCCTCGATGTCGGTCACGCCCAACTCCTTAAAGTAGCTGACGACTCCCTGGACCAGATGCTCGGGGGCGGAAGCGCCCGCTGTGACCCCAATGACCCGCGTGTCAACAAGCCACGCTGGATTGATCTCGCTGACATCGTCGATCAGGTAGGCCTGGACCCCCACCCCCTTGGCGACCTCGATCAACCGCTTGGAATTCGAGCTGTTCTGTGAGCCGAGGGCCAGAATCAGGTCAACGCGCGATGCCAGCTCTTTCAGCGCGGTCTGCCGGTTCTGGGTCGCGTAGCAAATATCTTCCTTGGACGGAAAGGCGAGCGCCGGAAACTTCCGCTTGAGGGCCTCGATGATCCCCGTCGTGTCATCCAGGCTGAGCGTGGTTTGCGTGATGACCGCCACCTTGGTGGGATCAGGGACGTTCAAGTCTTCCAACTGGTCCTCCGATCCGATCAAGGTGATCGCATCCGGGGCCTCGCCCGTTGTTCCAATCACCTCATCGTGTCCTTTATGGCCGACCAGGATGATAGAGTGGCCTTCGTGGGCAAACTTAATCGCCTCATTGTGGACCTTGGTGACCAAGGGACAGGTGGCATCGATGACCTTTAACCGTTTGGCGGCGGCCTGGGCACGTACCTCCGGTGAGACCCCGTGGGCGCTATAAATAACGAGCGCGCCATCGGGAACCTCATCGAGCTCATCGACGAAGATTGCCCCCTTCTGCCGGAGTTCATCCACCACGTGCCGGTTATGAACGATCTCCTTCCGGACATACACCGGCTCATCGTATAGGTCGAGGGCGATCTTGACCACATCGATAGCGCGGTCCACTCCGGCGCAGAATCCTCTCGGTGCGGCGAGAATCAGCTTTTCGACGGCCATCGGAATGCCTTTTGACTCATGGCTTTTTCACCCTTAGTGCAGCAATTCATAACCACGCCCACGAATCCGTTCACCCTGAGCCTGTCGATGGGTGCCTCCCCGTTCATGGTTCGATAAGCTCACCACGAACGGATACGTGATCGTAATGGTGAAAAGGACTGCTAAGCGAACGTGGGGTGTGAACATGGTTAGGCATCATAGCAAGGGAAAGTCCTGCTGTCAAAACGTCGCCTTCTCCAAGGCCTTGATCATCTCGCGGCAGCGGGCCGACAGGTCTTTCGGCTTCCTCGCCGTAATGAGGTTGCCGCCACAACGCCATCACCATAGCCTGTCTTGGCCTCCTCTGTCAAGAGAGAGTCGCCGGTTGTGTTGGCGGCTTGGCGGCAGAGATGAATAATAATTACGTGTTGACAGCATGCGAGGATATTTGTAATCATTTGACATATAATGACGACGTAACACAATTGAGAAAGGGACGATGCGAAGCTTCTCGTTCAGGCGGTTCACGCTGACCAGCATCTTGATCTCGTTGTTCGCCTTAGCCTCCTTGATCCCCCTGGGCGCCTTTGGTTTCACTATCATCCGGATAGTATCAGACGACCTCGTGCGGAGGACCTTACGGGAGCTGAAGCAGAGCGTTCTGCACGATGCTCACCAGATACAGCACCGCGTCGACACGGCTCAAGGCGACCTCCCAGTCCTCAACCACGTGGCTGCCATGCGGGAGCTGATCGAGGCCCGAGTCCTTCGCGACCCGGTCGGGGTCGAGCAATGGCGGAAGGCGCTGGAGCAGGTCTTCCTCGCATTTTCGACTAACCGGAAGGTCTACAACCAGATCCGCTATATCGATGAGGACGGCCAGGAGGTCGTGCGGGTAGACTATGACGGTGTAAAGCCGCCACAAGCCGTTCCCCGTGATCAGCTTAGGAATCGTCGGCAGCGGTCCTTTTTTCCAGAGACTATGAAGCTCGGGCCGGGGGAAATCTTTGTCTCCCCGCTGAATTTAAATCGGGAGGGTGATCAGATCGAAGTCCCATACCGCCCCACCATCCGCTACGCCACCCCCCTCTTCGATGACGCGGGGCACCGGCGCGGGATCGTGATCATCAACGTCAATGCGGGCATTCTCCTCGATGTGCTGCATCTTGAGGGCACAGCCGCCGGGAAGGTCGTGTATGCTGTCGACCAGGATGGGTTTTACCTCCTGCACCCCGATTCGGCAAAACGGTGGGGTGGTCCCAGCGACCTGAACACGGGGCAGCGCCTCCAGCAGGACCTCCCCACTCTTGCCACCCAGATCCTCTCCCAACAAGCTGTCGCAACGATCCTGGAGGGGCACGTCGTCACCTCTCAGTCGATCACCCTCAGCGCAGGCAGTCCAGCCCGCTCCCTTGTCGTCGTCGAGCGTATGCCCACCAGTATTGCCCTGGCGCCTGTCGCGGGCCTTCGCTGGTATCTGCTGATCCTGCTCGTTGGGGTAGGTGCCGTTGCTGTGGTGGGCGCCGTCTTGGTCGGGGGCGGACTCGCTCGTCCCATTGTGACCTTGGAAAAGGCTGCCCAGCAGGTCCAGGAGGGTGATCTACAAGTCAGGGTTGAGGTCAGTGGGTTCCACGAGATCGTAGCGCTGGGTGAAGCGTTCAATGCCATGACACAAGGTCTGGCCCAATCCCACGGCCAGATCGAGCGGCAACTTGCGGAGCTCCAGGCTCGCCAACGGGTGACCGACAGCACCCTCTGCGTCCCGGATCTGGCCGAGCGGATGCGCATCGCGCTACGGGAGATCCTTGTCCTGTTGAGGCCAACCATCAAGGGGGCGCTCTACCTGGTAGAGCGTGGAAGACTGGTGCTCAAGGTCGAGGAGGGCTTCTCTCCGACCTTTCTGGCCCTGGGTCGGGATGTACCGCTGGCCGGCTGTCCGTGGGTCGGGGCGCCTACCGAGACGTGCGTCCCATGGGAAGGGTCCGATCCCATAACGGAGGCGCTGCGGCAGGAAGGGGTGATGGCCTGGATCAGTCTGCCCCTCATGGTGGAAGAGAAGCTGGAGGGTGCCCTGCTCCTGGCGAACAGTCGGGCAACGCTTCTGGAAGAGCACACTTCGCGCACACTGAGGGCGATGGTCGACCAGGTGGCTGTAGCGCTTCATCATGCCAGACTGTACGCCGAGAGTCAGGAACGGATGGCGCGGCTGATCACCCTTCGGGAGATCGACCAGGCTATCGCCGCCCAGCTCCCCTTAGAAGGGGTCATCAAGGTGGTGCTGGAGCGGGTGCATCTCCACATGAAGACGGACGCGGTAGGGCTGAGTCTGATCGACTGCGAGAAGAAGCGAACCCTCTTTGCCTATCTTCGCCTGCCGGGTGGGGTGGATATCCAAGAGGAAGCCTTTACGCTAAGCGAGAGTCTGCTGGAGGTTTTATGCGCGCGCCAAGAGCCGGTCCTCATTTACGACCTGTTGGACGACCCTCGAGTCACGTACCATCGGGAGATCATCCGCCGGTACGATCTCAAGTCGTATCTGGCCGTGCCCCTTGTTGTACAAGGCACAACCATCGGTGTACTCCACGTGTTGACCACGGTCCCTCACCGCTTTGAGGCCAACGAGGTCGATTTCTTCACGACCCTCGCCGGGCAGGCGGCCATCTCTATTCAGAACGCCCGTATGTATGAGATGTCGCTACGCCGGGGCGAGGCGCTGGCCGCCTTAACCCACAGCACCATCGCCCTCGCCGAATCCGGTCCGGAGCCGGAGGCGATCTCTACCATGCTGCAGGGCGTCAACCGGGCGACGGGTGCCAGCCGGAGCGCCTGGCTGGCGTACGATGAGGCCGCGCGACGCCTCCACGTGGGGACATCGGTCGGCTTTCCGCCGGAGGTGCTGCACCAGGCTGAACAGGCGCTGACGATATCTCTCACTGACCCCTGGATACCGGCTCGGGCGGCCGTCGAAGGGCGATCGATCTACCTCAAGCAGACGGGCGGCAGCCCGTTCTGGCCGGTCTTCGATCCGGATGTGCGTTCCGCTAACTGCGCTCCACTGACGTACCGTGGCCGGCTGTATGGTGTGCTTGTGCTCCTTTCGGAAGAAGAGGATGGCTTTGGATCTGAGGCGTTGTCGTTGGCCGACACCTTCGCCCTGTACGCCGGCGCCGCCTTGGCCAATGGTACGCTCTATCGGGAGATCCAGCAGGCCGCGCGTGAGCTCGAAGCCAAGGTTGAGGACCGGACCCAACAGCTCCAGGTCGTCAACACTCAACTGGAGGCCGCCTCTCGCCACAAGTCCGCGTTCCTGGCCAATATGTCTCACGAGCTGCGGACGCCGCTCAACGCGATTCTCGGCTTTGCCGAGTTGCTCCGGGACGAAACCTGCGGCCCGCTGAGCGCCAAGCAGGACCGCTATCTGGGCCATATCCACAGCAGCGGTAAGCACCTCCTTGCGCTGATCAACGACCTCCTCGACCTCTCCAAGGTGGAGGCGGGGAAGCTTGAGCTGCGCCCGGAGACCTTCGTCCTCTACGAAGCGCTTACGGTGGCCCTGGAAGAGGTTCGCTTCCAGGCGGAGGCGAAGCAGCTTCAGCTCGGACTTCAGGTAGACGAGAGTCTTTCGATAATCACCGCCGATCCCGTCCGCTTCACGCAGATCATCTTGAACCTCCTTTCGAATGCCGTGAAGTTCACGCCGGAAGGCGGGACCGTGACCGTCACCGCCCGCACAGGGTCTAGGGGGGAGGGCCTAGGGCCTAGTGAAGGCTCTCGTCCAGACCTTAAACCCTATACCCTCTACCCTGGCGAGTTCGTAGAAATCGCCGTGCAGGACACCGGGGTCGGGATTCCGGCGGAGGATCTGCCCAAACTCTTTCAGCCCTTCATTCAACTGGAGTCTACCCTCGTCAAGCAGCGCCAGGGGACCGGACTCGGCCTCGCGCTCACCAAGCAGCTTATCGAGCTACACGGCGGCAGCATCTGGGCCGCCTCCGAGGGCGCAGGCCTGGGGAGCACCTTCACGATCTGTCTCCCGCTCTGTCACCCTTCGAAAGAAAGCTGGATTGCGTAGTCAGGTGTCGCCCCTCCTGGGACGGTGAGGACGGACTTCTGCCCAAGGGAGAAACGATGGCGCTGAAGGCTGTGATATTCGATGCCGGCAACACTGTTATGCTCATCAACTATGGCGTGGTAACCGAGGTCCTGGCCGCTGAGGGATTCGAGATCGAGGAAGCGGCAGTGCGAGAGGCGGAGTATCGCGCCCGGGTGCGTCTCGATCCGATCCTGGCCAGGCGCAACTCTACCGAAGCGCCGCAGATCTTTCAGACGTACATGCAGTTTGTCTGTGAGGGCTTGGGGGTGCAATGGGGAGTGGCCGCGGAGCAGGCTCTACATCGACTCGCCGAGTACCATCGGGCGTATAACCTCTGGAACCAGCCTAACCCGCAGGCCCATACTGTCCTTGAGACGCTGCACGGTCACGGGCTTACACTCGGCATGATCTCGAATTCGAACGGGTGGGTTGAGCGGCTTGTGACGGAGCGCGGGCTGCGCCCGTACTTTCATTTTGTACTGGACTCACGGCTGGTTGGGGTCGAAAAGCCTGATCCCAGGATCTTTCAGATCGCGCTGGACCAGGTCGGGATCAGCCCCGCCGAGGCCCTCTACATCGGCGATCTGTACTCCATCGATATCGTAGGGTCGAGAGCGGCGGGGTTACACGCGATCCTGCTCGATCCTGCCGGTCTGTGGGACCACGTGGACTGCCCCAAGGCACGCGACCTGTCAGAAGCCGCCGACCTGGTCCTGATGCAGCTTTCGTAAACCAGCCTCGTTATGAGAGCCCACCGACAATCTCAGCCTTCCCGCCCACCAAACAAGAAGCGCCGCGTATGGGGAGCAACAGTGGTCCCGGCGGTCGCCAGATCGTGTCGAAGCCTGGTCAGATCCTCCGGTGTATCCACGTCGAACCAGGACGGGAGCGTTGCAACCTGTAGTCGTTGCGTCGCAGCGCGGTGGAGTGTTTCATTGAGAACTGTGGGGCCGCTCCACGGGATATTATCAAAGAGCGCTCGGCAGGGGCGCTTGAGCCCGATAAGGTAATAGCCTCCGTCCTCTGCCGGGCCGAGCACGAGGTCTGTGGTCCCGCTCTGCAGTCGCGCGATCGCATCCAGCAGGTAGGACGTGGGCAGGGTCGGACTGTCGCTGTCGATGAGGATGGCCGCCGGGTGGCCTCGTTCCAGGAGGATCGCTGAGAGCCGGTGAAGCCGGTCACCAAGACTCGATCCGGCTTGCGGAATCAGCGCAAAGGCCTCCGGCAACAGCGCAAGCATCGATTGCCTTGCCTCGAGAGGTGTGAAGGCCAGGTACGGATCGATCCCAGGGAGTTCGGCCACCTGCAGCAGCTTATCCAGCAGAAGGCACCGGTACAGTTCAGCCGCGCCCTCATAGCTCAATGGCGGAACGAGGCGCGTCTTGACCTGACCCGCCTCAGGCGCCCTGGCCATCACTGCGATAGCGTATTGTCGCATAAGGGAAGAGTATCGGACCCCCTCTCGCTTGTCAATCCGACCTGCCTGAGCGAGGCAATTCAGTCTTGTCCCCTTGCCACCAAAAAGACTTGACCGTCTCCCAGGTTTGGGGTACGGATGTTAGCACAACGATGACTGAGACCCATATCTTTAATCTGATACCCTTCTCGCGAATTAAGGAGACTCGACATGCACATGAGAACATTCCGGCTACGGATCTGTTTAGCTTTTGTTCTTTTACCGTTCCTTGGAGGGTGCCAAAGCTCTCTGGTCGGGCCGATCAAATTGGGCAGTTCCAGTCACGTTGAATTCCAAGACGAGAGCAAGGAAGGATTGACGGGAGAGGCTACCGTGGCGCTTCTTAAACAAGGGATCGTAGGTGTTGTGGTGGGTTGGGAACACTCTTTCAAAACGGGCGTTGATTCGAAGGAACTCATATATAATCGCATCTATCGAGGCGCCGTGAAATTCGATGTAGACCTGCTGAGCAAATCTCAAGGCAAGACGGTCACCAAAGCGACCTTTAACTACGCGATCAAGGATGGTGCCAGGTCATCAAGCAAAGGATCACCGGCATCATGTGTGACGAAGCTCTTGCTCGCAACAGAGGATTGGCACGGCATACCTGAGATGGATGTTGCGAAGGCGCCGGATACCATTGCCGGAGACCTCTACAAGGATGGCCTTCCTGAGAAGCCTGTCGGCTCCGTCATCAGTGTCGACGTCACTGATGCGGTGCAAGCCTGGGTAGATGGGACAAAGACGAATCATGGCTTCGTATTTGCAGCCTCTAAGGAAGAAAAAGGCCTGATCAAAGATAGCGAGAAGTGCTGGACCCTCCTGGACGGTTTTTCGCTACGGGTGAATTTCTCTAAGTAGTAAATTATCATGTCAGCTTGACAGAACTGTATATGCATATTATACATATATGAGGATCGTCTGGGATCCGGCAAAGGCCGAAGTGAATGCGCGGAAGCACGGGATCGGTTTGCTGATGCGGAGGGCGTCCTGTTCGATCCTAATGCGCTCACAGAAGAGGATGAGCATACGGAAGATGAGCAGCGGTTCGTGTCGATAGGCCTGGATCCCGTCGGACGGCTTCTGGTGGTGGTCTACACGTTCCGGGGTGAAGACATTCGGCTGATTTCTGCACGTTGGGCAACCCGGAGAGAGTGGCAGGCGTATGAAGCGGGAATATGACTTCAGCAGGGCAAAGCGGGGAGCGGTGGTTCCTCAGACCGGGAAGACACGCATCACGATCTACATCGATGATGATATCCTCGAGGCGTTTCGTGATCGAGCGGATGCCTCCGGACGTGGCTATCAGACCATGATCAATGATGCACTCCGCGCCTATCTTGGCAAGGCGAGCCCACCCATGGACGAAGACACAATCCGACGCGTAATCCGTGAGGAGATCGGAAAGGCGGGGCGCTTACGAGTGCCTGCCTAACAGCATAAGGCCGTAGTGCGCGGCGCCGAGCAGAGGCGTGCGGAGGTTCAGGGCGACCCTCACGTCGATTGACCGAAGCAGGTCGGCGAAGCGTCCCTTGTCGGTGAAGGCGCGGGTGAACGCAGTGCGTAGGGGCATGTGGCCGCGTGCCTCTACAAGGATCTTCGGCGCGATCCCTCCCCCGATATATACCCCACCGATGGCGAATGCCTTCAGGGCTAGATTGCCCGCCTCTGCTCCGTACACAGAGACGAACAGTTCGAGCGCTTTGGTACAGAGTGGGTCGTCGCCTGTGAGCCCGATCTCTGAGATGACAGCCCCTGGGTCGTCCTCCGCGATCCGCTTGCGCAGCCACTCCGGCTCCTGGGCTATGCCGCTGTCTCGCAGGAACCGATAGATGTTGAAGAGCCCCGGTCCGGACAGCACGCGCTCATAACTGACGCGGCCATACTCCCGTTGCAGGTAGCGCAGGAGTCCAATCTCAAGGTCGCTTCGTGGGCCGAAATCAGTGTGCCCTCCCTCAGTGGCCATGGGGTGATACCGCGTCCCATCCCAGTAGAGGATCGCCTCCCCTAGACCTGTCCCGGCTGCGATGACGACAATGTTGCCCTTGCGCGGCGGGCCTGGCTGAAGTACGCACAGGTCGGTTGGATCGAGGTGGAGCATCCCGTAGGCTGCTGCTTCCAGATCGTTCAGGAGCTTCACTCGCGGAAGGCGAAAAGCTTCGGCCAGGCTGCGCTCATCCAACTCCCAGGGGAGGTTTGTCGCTCTACTTGTTCCTTCGATTATCGGTCCGGCCACCCCGAAGCAGGCCACGCTGAGTGACGCGGCAGACCCAGGGCCCATGAACTGGTTGAGGATCGCCTCCAGCGACCCGTAACTCTGGCTAGGGAACGTCTCTTCGCGGATGACGTGCAGTCGGTTACCGTCCGCTTCAAACAGGCCGATAACGGTCTTTGTCCCCCCAATGTCGCCGGCAAGAATCATGGGATTCTATCGCCGAGCCGACTTGCGGCGGCCTGATCGACCAACCACACCAACCGACCTGCTATGGGCCGAATGAGTTGAGCCGGAAGTCGCTCAGGGGCTGGTGGCCCTTCGAGGACCACCTGGAGCGCCGCGGCCTTCTCGATCCCGGAGACCAGAAACAGGATCGTGGTGGCCCGGTTGAGGATGGATGTCGTAAACGTCAGGCGATTCGCCTTCAACGTAGGAATGTAGTTGGGCGCTACCCATCGACTGATTTCTCGAAGTGCCCGAGTGTACGGGAACAGCGAGGCGGTGTGACCATCAGGTCCCAAACCCAGAAGAATAAGGTCGAACGCAGGCGGCTTATCCGATGGCTGCGCGGCGAAGGTCTTGGCGATCTCGGCCTGGTACTCGCCGGCCGCCTCATCCAGGTCTGCTCGCTCGGCCTGCATCCGGTGTACCTGGTTCGCAGGTATCGGAACGCGACTGAGAAGGCTCTCTTTTGCCATGCCGAAGTTTGACTCCGGGTGCTCAGGCGGTACAGCTCGCTCGTCTCCCCAGAAGAGGTGGGTCTCCCGCCACGGCAGGCGAGTACGGTACGGCTCGTCCGCCAGGAGTGAGTAGAGGCGCTTCGGGGTCGATCCACCCGCCAAGGCAACGGTAAAGCGGCCACAGCGGGCCACCGCCTCCTGGGCGATCGCGACGACCCGCTTGGCGGCCTCCTGAGCGATGGCGGCCTGATCGGCCACCACCAGCAGATCGCTTACACGCTCCACCGTCCTCCCGCTCTCCAATGCTTCTGCGACCTCCTCGGTGCGAGCGTCTCCGCACGATTATGGGTTGACCCACTCCCGGCCGTCGGCCTCGATGAAGCGGTCGGCCTCTTTTGGACCCCAGCTACCGGCGGGGTAGTACGCCAGGCCGGTGCGGCCGGCGGCGGCCCAGGATTCGACCACCGGCGTTATCAGCGCCCATGCAGCCTCGACCTCATCACGCCGAATGAACAGCGTCGAGTCCCCGAGCATACAGTCCAGCAGCAGCCGCTCGTAGGCCTCCTCGGGATCGACCCCGAACGCCTCCCGGTACGAGAAGCCCAATCGGGCCGGCACCAGGCTGATTCGCGGTCCCGGTGGCTTGAGCCCGACCCGTAGCGAGATCCCCTCGTCGGGCTGGATTCGAAGGGTGAGTCGGTTGGGCTTCACGATATCCTGGTTCTCATGGCCCGCATGGCCAGCCTGTTGAAACAAGAGGAGGGGTGGCTGTCGGTATTGGATGGTGACCTCGGTGATCCGCTTCGGAAACGCCTTACCGGTGCGCAGGTAGAACGGTACCCCCGCCCAGCGCCAGTTGTCGATCTCCAGGCGCAGCGCCGCGAAGGTCTCCATTGCCGTCTCCGCCGCAACCTCCGGCTCGTCGGCGTAGGCCGCGATCTTCTTCCCGTGAAGCTGACCGCTGATATACTGCGCTCGGACAG
This sequence comes from Candidatus Methylomirabilis sp., assembly GCF_028716865.1. Taxonomy (NCBI): domain Bacteria; phylum Methylomirabilota (SeqCode); class Methylomirabilia (SeqCode); order Methylomirabilales (SeqCode); family Methylomirabilaceae (SeqCode); genus Methylomirabilis (SeqCode); species Methylomirabilis sp. (SeqCode). The sequence goes on from NZ_JAQUOY010000003.1 coordinate 140,588, forward strand.
TGGTGTCGTCGGCGCGCTGTGTTGGGATCCCACGGATCGCCCGCAAGACCTTGACCTTCTCATCGCGGACCGCGTCGGGCTCGAATGTGGCGGGAGGCTCCATGGCGACCAGCGACAGGAGTTGCAGCATGTGGTTTTGCACCATATCCCGCATGGCGCCCGCGCTGTCGTAATAGCTCCCTCGGCCCTCCACGCCCAGGTCTTCCGCGACCAGGATCTGGACGTGGTCGACATACCGCCGGTTCCACAACGGCTCAAAGATGCTGTTGCCGAAGCGGAAGGTCAGGATGTTCTGGACGGTTTCCTTGCCGAGGTAGTGATCGATGCGGTACACCTGCCGCTCTCGGAAGACCCGATGGATCTCGGCATTCAGGGCGATAGCCGTCGCCAGATCCCGCCCGAACGGCTTTTCGACGATGATCCGGCAACAGCCGTGAGCCTCAGGCGCAGGAGCGGTATCGTGCGGACCGTCCCAGACCTCGTTTACCAGTTCGGCAGCCCCTAAGCGGGCCACAACTCCAGCGTAGGCCGCAGGCGGTGTGGCCAGGTAGTAAAGCCGATTGCCGCCGGTCCCATGTTTCTGATCTACATCAGCGAGAAGGGCACGGAGCCGCTCGTATCCGGCAGGATCCTCGAATGAGGCCGCGACATAGTAGAGGCTTCGCGCCAGGCGGTCCCACACCTCAACGTTGAGCGGCTGCAAACGAGAAAACTGCTCCACCGCCCCGCGCATCTCCTCGCGGAACGCTTCGTGGTCCTTCTCTCGTCTCGCGAACCCGATCACCGCAAACCGGGTAGGGAGCAGGCCGTCGTGCGCCAGCGCGTACAGGGCAGGCAAGAGCTTGCGCCTGGTCAGGTCGCCGGATGCGCCGAAGATGACCAGCGCACACCCTTCCGGCACCTGGTAGCGGGAGGGCTCCGTGATCGCCTCGGTCAGGATCTGCGCGGGCGCCATTTGGCTAGCTTCCTGCGGGAGGCTCGGCATGTCCGCCGAACTTCTGTCGCATCGCCGACAACAGCTTCTCGGCAAACGTGTGCGCCTGCCGGGACCGGAAGCGCGCGTACAAGGACGCCGACAGGACATCGGCCGGTACGGCCTCTTCAATCGCCGTCATGATCGTCCAGCGTCCCTCACCCGAATCCTGGACAACGCCGGTATAGTTGGAGAGCGTCGGGTCTTCCGCGAGCGCCATCGCCGTCAGGTCGAGCAGCCACGATGACACGACGCTGCCGCGCCGCCATACCTCCGCAATGTCAGCCACGTTGAAGTCATAACGGTACTCCTCAGAGAGGTCCTGTGAGACCGCATTACGCAGGATGTCGAAGCCCTCCGCATAGGCCTGCATCA
>NZ_JAQUOY010000004.1 GCF_028716865.1 Candidatus Methylomirabilis sp.
TCACGCCGCTGCTCACCAGCGGGCGCGTGAGGGCGGACGAGGTCGTGGTCTGCCTCGCCACAGGGAACGGGCTCAAGGATCCTAAGGCGGCGCTGCGAGTCCTGCCGTCGCCGGCCACGATCGATCCTTCATTGCAGGAGGTCGAAAAGTTCCTGAAGCTGCGACTCTATGAGATCCGGGCCGCCGGGGCCAAGAACGGCGATAAGAACCTGTTTGAGCAAGTCCCGTCGGTGGCCGAGGTCGCCACGAGGGTGCGGCAGGAGTTCGGGGTTAAGCTTACTGCGGAGTACGGGGGCAAGGTGCGGTCGTTGATCGAGGAGTTTGTGAAGAAGGGGAAGCCGATCACCAAGGCGGACCTTCAGTATATCGTGGAGAATGTGCTCAAGGGGCTTTCGGTCCACAAGCTCATCCTCACGGTAGAGGATTTCAGGGTCTCGACGTCGCTTCATGGCCAGGCGGAGGCGGCTGTGTGGGTCCTGTTCGAGGGGGAGAAGGTCGAGGCGACCGCCGTGGGCGTCGGGCCGGTGGATGCGGTCATCAATGCCCTGAAACAGGCCGCCTTGACTAGGGGTAAGCTCTCCTTTGAGTTGATCGACTATAATGTACAGATCAACTCGCCAGGGACCGACGCCTCAGTCGAGACCACCATTGTCATGAAGGACGCCGAAGGGAACCGGATCGTCGCCATCGGGACCTCCCCCGATATTATCGTCGCCTCAGTGAACGCCTTCATAGAAGGCTATAACCTGCTGTGGCTACGGCAGAAGCGGTGATCCGTTCGGCAGGTCGTACCGGAGGGGGCAACCCTCGCAGCGGGCTATTTTCCGGCAATAGGTCTTGCCGACAGCCACCAGTAGGGCGTGATATTCATTGAAGAGCGCCGAGTCGGCCGACAGGTGTGTCATGAAGAGGCGCTGGATCCCAGTATAGGAAGTATTCGCCGCAATCAGCCCGTGCCGTTCCAGCACCCGGCGGGTGTAGGCGTCTACGACAAAGATCGGTCGATCGCCTGCATACAGCAGGATCGAGTCGGCCGTCTCCTCGCCAATCCCTGAAATTCCCAGCAACTCCTTGCGCAATTCGGTCAACTCCGTCCGAAACATCCGCTGCACGCTCCCGTTGTAACGCGTCAGTAAGAAGCGCGTGAACTGTTTCAGGCGTCCAGCCTTCATGTTATAATAACCTGCCGATCGGATGAGCCTTGCGAGCGACTCCTGTGGCGCGGCATCGATCCCGCGGGGGTTGAGTAGCCGTGCGATCCGTATCGCCGCGATCGCCTTCTCAACATTGGTCCAAGCGGTATTCTGAGTCAAGATGGCGCCGACGATGACCTCAAACCGGGAGCGAGCCGGCCACCAGCGCTGTGGTCCAAAATGTCGAAAGAGATGGCGGTAGAGGGAGAGAAGTCGACGTCCGGTTGTCTGTGGCATACCGATCATTGTGACTGGTTTTTCTGAGAGGTCAAGGGGAGAGTCAGCGAGCAGTGACGCGATACTTGGGGATCGATTTTGGGACGCGGCGGATCGGGGTGGCCGTGAGCGATGAGCTGGGGCTCACAGCCCAGCCTCTGCCATCACTCGAACCGTCCTCAGAGGAAGAGGCCATCCGTGCCATTCGAGGGCTTATTGAGCAGTATGGTGTGCTTGAAGTGGTCGTCGGCCTGCCGAAGAATATGAACGGCTCCCTCGGCCCAGCGGCCGAGCAGGCCCTTGCGTTTGCCAGGCGGCTGGAAGAGGGTGGGGCGGTAAAGGCGACGATGTGGGACGAGCGACTGACCAGCAGGGCGGCTGAACGGTTACTGATCGAGGCCGACCTGTCGCGGGCCAAACGGAAGCGGCACGTCGATCAGATGGCTGCTGTCCTTATCCTGCAGGGTTTCTTGGATCGCTACCATCGCCAGCAGGAGCGTTCCTTGTGAGCACGACACTCTCCTCACCTCCGCTGCCGCCGCGGGCGCTTGTCCTCTGCCTCTGCCTGCTGGTGGGAGGAGGTGCCTTATGGTACGTCCTGAGCGGGCCGGCGCCGGCTACGCACGAGGCCACGCGGGCCGTTGTCATCAGACCGCAGACGAGAGCTTTCGATATCGCGAGGACACTGAAAGAAGCACATGTGATCCGCAGTCGTTTTGCCTTCCTGGCTGTTGCTGTCGCGCGTGGCACGCAACGGCGCCTGCTTGCCGGAGAATATGAGTTTGCCCCCGGTCTCACCCTGCTTGAGGTGGTCCGGCGGCTCGAACAAGGGAAAGGGCTCGTCCATCAGGTGACGATTCCCGAGGGCTTCGCTGCTCGGCAGATTGCCGAGATGCTTCAAGCAAGAGGACTGATCGATCAGGAGCGGTTTATGGGCCTCGTGCGGGACCGTCGGTTGTTGGCCCAGTACAGAGTGGATGGTACGTCGCTTGAAGGATACCTTTTTCCCGATACCTATCGTCTCGTCAAGGGGCTGAGCGAGGAGGCGATGATTGGGCGGATGGTTCAGCGGTTTACCGAGATCTTCGGGCCTGCAGAACGGGCGCGCGCCAGCGCGCTCAAGATGTCAGTTGCAGAGGTGGTAACCATCGCGTCCTTGATCGAACGAGAAGCGATGGTGGACGAAGAACGGCCGCTCATCTCATCGGTGTTCCATAACAGGCTACGACTGGGGATGCCGTTGCAATCCGATCCGACGGTGCTCTACAGTCTCTCGCGGTTTAGCGGTAAGCTCACCAAAGCGAATCTGCAGGCGCCCTCGCCGTACAACACATATCTGCACCGAGGCCTGCCGCCCGGTCCGATCGCCAGCCCTGGACGCGCCTCCATCATCGCCGCCCTTTATCCCGCCTCTTCCCGTTATCTGTACTTTGTATCGAAAAATGACGGGACGCATGCCTTCTCAAATACGCTACGAGAGCACGACGCGATGGTGAGGCGCTATCAGATCAGGAGGGTGGGATGATGCGGGGTCCGGTCGCCATCGTTCTTCTGGGCTGCCTGCTCGCCGCCTGCGCCACAGAGCAGATAGCAGCGGAGCGGGAAAAGGCCGATAGCCATTATAATATTGGCATCGCACGCCTGGCCAGTGGGGACGTCAAACAGGCCATTGCAGAGTTCAGCCAGGCGATTGGGAACACCTCGGACAATCCGGCGTATCACAACGCCCTGGGATTGGCGTACCTGGTGGATCGTAGGCCAGATCCGGCCATCGCCTCCCTCCAACGGGCTATCGAACTCGATCCGAAATTTTCTGATGCCTACAATAATCTCGGTTCGGCCTATGTCCAGCGGGCCGAGTACGATCAGGCCATTAAGGCTTTCACGCTTGCGCTATCAAATCCCGCCTACCTGACCCCTGAGCAGGCGCACCTGAATCTTGGGAATGTCTATGTGGTCCAGGGTCGGGTTGCCGACGCGATCGGGGAGTTCAAGCTGGCATTAGACGTGGTCCCTGATTTCGCTGAGGCCCATAATCGGCTAGGCGCCCTCTATCTGACGCAAGGACGATCGGAACTGGCGATCGCCGAACTGACGCTGGCCGTAAAACAGATACCGGACCTCGCCACTGCACATCAGAGCCTGGGCTTTGCCTACCTGTCGGCTGGAGAGAAAGACCGGGCGCGACAGGCATTTCAAAAGGTGGTGGAGGTGAGCCCCACGAGCGAGATGGCCGCCGAGGCGATGCGTCAGCTCAAACAGCTCAGCCAGTAGTCTCGGTGTACCCCCTTCCCTCCCGCGAGCAAGAAAGTGCTCAATAAGATCGACCTCAAAGGACTGAGTCTAGAGGAGATGGAGCGCTTTGTTGCCGACCACGGCGAGTCGGCCTACCGCGGCCGCCAGCTCTTCCACTGGATCTACGGGCACGGCGCAAGTGCCTTCGCGGAGATGACCGATCTGCCGATCGCGTTACGCGCGAGGCTGGCCGAGCGGGCCTCGATTGGCGCCCTCGTACACCTTGGCAGAGAGGTGTCCCGGGACGGCACGCGGAAATACCTGTGTGGCTGTACGGACGGACAAGCGATCGAGACGGTACTGATTCCCGATGAGAGACGGTTGACCGCGTGCCTCTCCACCCAGGTAGGGTGTGCTCTGGCCTGCGCCTTTTGCCTGACTGGACACATGGGTTTTGTCCGGCACTTGCAGGCGGGCGAGATCGTCGATCAGGTACTCGTGCTCCAGCAGGATCTTCAGCCGGGAGAGCGGATCGGTAACCTCGTGTTGATGGGGATGGGGGAACCGCTCCACAATTACGACGCCACGGTGAAGGCGCTCACAATTCTGGCGCACCCCCTGGGCCTTGCGTATCCTCCTCGCCGGATCACGCTCTCCACCGTCGGCCTGGTCCCGGAGATCGTGCGCCTTGGCCAAAGTGGACTTGGGGTGAACCTGGCCGTATCACTTCACGCGGCCACCGATGAGCTTCGCGACCGCCTGGTCCCGATCAACCGGCGCTATCCCCTCAAAGTGTTAATGACCGCGCTCAGGGCGTATCCGCTTCCGCCTCGCCGCCGTCTCACCTTTGAGTATGTGCTCATCGATGGGGTAAACGACCGATCGGAGGACGCCCGAGAACTCGTAAGGCTTTTACGCGGTCTTCGGTGCAAGATCAACCTCCTGCCCTTGAATGAGGCCCCTACCATCCTGTTCCGGCGACCTTCCCAGGAGCACGTCGAGGCCTTTCAACGCATCCTGAAGTCAGCCGGTATCCTGGCCACCATCCGCGAGAGCCGCGGCCGAGACATCTCGGCCGCCTGTGGCTTGCTGGCAACCGTAAGCACCGAGAAAAGGCTTGACACTCAGGCGTGCCTTACCTAATATGTCTTCGCGGGGTGGAGCAGTCTGGTAGCTCGTTGGGCTCATAACCCAAAGGTCGCAGGTTCAAATCCTGCCCCCGCAACTATTAAGTCGAACAACTGCGCATTACGCAAGATTCCTTTATAGCTCGACTAGACCAGCAGTCGAGCCTTCGTGCTGACTCCCACTCCCGGAAATCGCCAATAGCCTCCCTTGACTGTCAGCCTATTGGTTTCTACTCTTTTCACAACGGCCGAGTCTTTCCGAGGACTTTTCGAAAAGTTCTCATGTATTCTTCATCCATGTCCATAACTGCCAATCCGCACTTGCATGTCCCTTTTTGAAATATTGAGTGTCAGTAACAATTCAAGATGTCCGGCATTTGTAGCAAGTGAAGTGTTCGGTTGGTCGTCGTATCCCTTGACGCTTCAGGGGGCCTGTGTTAGAAGGGACGCACACCAGCCGTTGTTAGGCCGGGTCTGTCAGGAGTGGGTATCTTTCTACAGAGTAACGCGAGCGAAAAGAATCAGGGAGCCTCTATGGATTATCACGTATTCAGCAAAGAGATCGAAGAGTTTCGCGGCTGTCAGTTTCTGTATCTACGCGAAAGCCAGAAGATTGAGGAACTGGTTCGATCGTACCTGGAGTCGCCGGAGCTTCACAGTCTCGATTGCAATAAGCAGCTTCTCTTTCACTTGCTGAATTCTGAATACGCTCCCCTGCAGCGGTTTACTCGGACCGGCTTGCAGCCGGACGGATTTTGGGTTCGCACATTCCCGCGGGTTGGGCCGTGGATCGTTTACGCTGGGATTGTCGCCATTTGGGTGTTGAGTATCATCTATGCGCTCTTCTCGCACATTTCAACCATGCATTCCATTGGGGCGTGGGTTTTGGTTCTTATGATAACAGGCCTCACGGCGTATTACCTGCGTGGGTGGTTACGGCTCAGAGCGATCACGGGTGAAATGCGGGAGCTTTTCGATCGTGAGATCCTGCCCGGTCACTTCGATCCAACGACCTTGAGCGATCATCTTCATGCGCTGAAGCAAAAGGGATTGAAGGTTCATCCAAACGTGTTTGCGCTGCTTCAGTTGCAGCAACGCCTGCAGAGTCCACCGGCAGGGACAGCCCTCTAACCCCGTGAACCGATTCGGCGCTTCTTCCATATCCAGGTGCCGTTTGGTCGCGCGAGAGGGCGGAGAGCGTGTGGCGTCCCCAACGGGATTCGAACCCGTGTTTCGGCCTTGAAAGGGCCGCGTCCTGGGCCGGCTAGACGATGGGGACGGTGAAGGAAAGGCCGGTACTTTATAGCATAGTTCCGGCCACGTGGGAAGGGCTGGTTGCGAGATCCTTTAGCGATGAGCAATTACCTCGACCCGGCCACGGTCGTTCACAAAGAGATTTAAGAGACCACTGATCAGGCTTAGCAGGATTGCCCCGAATACCGCAGACCAGAAGCCGTGCACCTCGAACCCGGAGATCATCAGCGAGACGAGTTTCAGCAGGGCTGCGTTGAGCAACGGGATAAAAAGCCCCAGTGTCATGATCGTGAGTGGAAGCGTCAAGATCATGATGACGGGTCGTACAAAGGCATTAATCACGCCGAGAAAAAAGGCGGCAGCCAATGCAGGTAGGACCCCCCGCACCTCGATGCCTGGAATGACGGTCGACACGATGAGGAGGGCCAGCGCATTGAGAAAAAGTCGGATGAGAAATCCCATCACTTACTCCTCACGGTTCAACCGAATTCGCCCCGGAGGAACCGTTCCCTGGCGTCGAGCCGCATCCGTTTGCCGCTGGTGGTCTTACTGAGAGTTCCCGGCGCGACCAGCAGCACCTGGTCGAGAACCGTCCCGCCTGCCGGTCGATAGACGTCATCCACTCGAGAACGGATCTCCCGCATCAAGATGTCCCTGAGCGGCTCATGGCAGTGTGGGTCGGCAAGCTCGACAACGGCTACGACACGCTGGGTTCCGGATCTGACGTCGGTCACGCCGAAGACAACGCTCCGACCAGGTTTGACCCCCTCAACGGTTTCGATCACCTCTTCCAGGTGGGCCGGGGCGTAGTTGCGGCCACCCTTGATCACCGTTTCTTTCAGCCTGCCGGTGATGTACAGCTCTCCTGCTGCGTCGATCATCCCCTCATCGCCGGTATACAGCCACCGTCGCCCGTCTCGCTCTCGAATCACCTGTGCGGTGGCCTCCGGGTCCCCAAAATAGCCATCCATAAGGCTTGGTCCTGCAACAATCATCTCCCCAAGGCGCCCTGACGGGAGCTGGTTACCTTCGGCATCAATGATTCGGAGTTCAAAGCCCGTCAGTGGCCGCCCCACAGACACCCACTCCTCGCCCCGCTCGCGGCAGACCTGATAGGGGCCTGCGAGGTCCGGGAAGGAGACGGCGAGCGCCATCTCGGCCAGCCCATAGACCGGCGACAACGCTTCCCGACGGAGACCGAACCGGCCGAACTCGCGTTGGAACGCTTCCATCGCCTGCACCGTCACCGGCTCCGCGCCGTTCATCAGGATCCGAAGGTGGGAGAGGTCAAGGCGGCTCCCTTGTCCATAGGTCGGATGGTGCTCAAACCGTCTGGGGGCAATCCGGCACATTCTCGCGAGTCGTCCGACAGCAGAGTTGTTTGCGACCGAGATCGTCGCCCTGAACTGATGGAGCGCCCAGATCCAGCGGATGGGATCGCGGGTGAAGTCGGTGGGCGACATCAGGTAAGCTTCTAGACCGAGCGCAAAGGACCCCAGCGTGACCCCGATGAGCCCCATATCGTGGTAGAGCGGCAACCAGGACACGACCTTGTCGTCAGGCCTCGGCTGGACCGTTTTCCCGAACGCCCTGATGTTGGCCAAGAGCGCTCGATGACTGAGCATCACACCCTTCTGGACGCCGGTTGATCCCGATGTGAACTGTATCAGCGCCGTGGCGCTCGCGTCGAGGCTCGGCGTCCGTAGCTTTGCGGTTCCTCGCAGGAGGTCGGACGCGGCCACAAACGCCGGCGCTTCAGGGAGAAACCTGGCGGCAGTCTGACATACGGGAGCGAAATCTCGTTCGGCGATTACTACGGCAGGCCGCGCGGTCTGGCAGACGTGGACCTGCTGGTCCACGTAACGACTGAGGCGTTGAAACCCTTCCAGCATCGCCATGAGAGGTCGCCCCGCCTTCTTCCCCTGTCGCCAGCGTTGGGCTGAAGGCTGTTGTAGGAGCCGGTCGATCACCCACTTGGCGGGGGCATACGTGCGGGTAGCGGTTGCCGCAGCCAGTGTGTGCAGCAGGCCTTTCGGGAGCAGAAGGGGTGGGTACGTGGGGACGGCCACAGCACCCGCCAGCCAGGCACCGAAGAGGGCTTGAAGGATCGGTCGGCCGGTGGGGAGCATGATGAGAACCCGGTCGCCCGACCGAACCCCGAGTTCCTGAAGGAGCGCTGCCACCCGCTCGGCCTCCTGGTACAGCATGCCGAATCGAACCGGCTCACCGGGGTCGAGGCCACGGAGCAGATAGCACCAGGCCTCATCCATACGGTGTTCCGCTTGGTAGCGGACAATCTCGCCGATCGTGTCCGATACCCTGAGGGCAGCGAGCGAGGAGGGATCGAAAAGGCTGGCCTTCGAGGAGGAGGTCGTCATAGTTACATATCCACCCAGAGGCTTGTGTGAACCCAGCGCTGGCAGGTGGTCTGATACCTTTTCTGAGGTTTTGAAATGAGGTTGACTAAGCTTCCATAGCATACTATCCTCGGCCTGGCAAGCAATTGTCATAGGGGGACATGCCATGCGATTGCATGGGAAGGGTGGTGATGACCGCGTTCGATCGGGGTCATTCGGAGCAGGGAGACGCGCTGATTCGGGAACTGGCCGTAGTCCGAAAGATGCTTGGCCGACTCGAAACCAAACTGCAGGAGAGCGATGCCGATCATGTCCCCAAGAAGGATGATCTGGAGTTTCGTCTCGCCCTACAGCGTATTGGAGACAATCGGTTGACTCAACTGGCGCTGGACTATGCCGTTAGTGTCAGGGGGCTCACTGGGCCGATGGTCTCTCGCGCCTGGAAGCAGGAGCTGGCGGAGGAGGTGGAGGAGGCTCACCGCCTCCTCCTGAGCCGTCTGCAGAGGTTGGAGCGCCTGGCTCAGTCCCCTGTGGGCCGCCTGTGGTTGCGGCTGCAGACCTATCTTCGTCGAGTCTTTCGTAAGCCTTCCCATTTACAGCGCTCGCCTTTACCCAGGGAGAATGGCGATCGTGAGCGGTTGCGTTGATGGGAAGACTGATCCGGTGGCTGATCGTTTTTCCGCTCCTGGGCCTTCTGCTCTATGTCGGCCATCCATTCCTCCTGAGAGCCATGGGTCGCTACCTGATCACGGAGGATCGTCTACAAAAGGCCGGGGTGATCGCGGTCCTGGCAGGAGACGGAGGCGTTGCTCGGACGCTCGAAGCTGTCAGGCTCTATCAGGACGGCTATGCCCCCAGGATCGTCCTGACCCATCAACTCTTACCGCCAGGATACGAAGCGCTGGCACGGCTGGGCATTACCGTTCCGGAAGAGCGGGATATCCAATGGATGGTCCTCAAGGCGATGCGAATTCCCACTACCGTCGTCCTCCAGGTCGATGAACGGGCCGACAGTACCGAGAGCGAGATGGTCTACCTCACACGCTTTCTCAAAAAGCACCGGATAGAAACAGTTATCCTTGTTACGAATAGATCGCATTCAACACGGGCAAGCAAGATTCTGGCCCGCGCCTCCGGCGGGAAGATTACAATTATCAGCCGGCCCACCCGCTACGACACCTTTGATCCGGAAGGGTGGTGGCATTCTCGCGCTGATGCGAAAGAGGTCCTGTCTGAATATGAGAAGCTGCTCAATTATCTCGTGCAGCCGGTGAGCGCCGGTCTCACCGGCTGGCTGAAAGGCGGGAGTGATTCGTCCGTTCCGGTCGAGGCCACCTTCTGATCATCAGGCTCCCAAGGTTCGGTCTCTGCGAGAGGGTTAAACCGTACACCGTATATGGATGGAGGGACACGTTATGCAAGAGAAACGAGGGATGTTGGACAAGATTTGGGGGGCGCTGGAACCGACCAGCCCGGAGCCGACGACACGGCCGGCTCCTATGATGGAGATGTCGACGAGCACTTTTGTCGTCGGCGAGAAGATCCAGATTCGCGGAGATCTGACCGGCGAAGGGGATGTCCAGCTCATGGGTGGGTTTCACGGGACTATTGATCTTGTGGGAACGGTTGTGATCGGAGAGTCGGCCCAAGTGGAGGCCGACATCGCTGCGACCAACATTCGTGTTGGCGGCCACGTGAAGGGCAATCTGATCGCCAGCGGACGGGTCGACCTCCTGCCAACCGGCAGCGTCACGGGTAACGTGAAGACCGGCAGCATCGCCGCCGCCGAGGGTGCCTCCTTGCATGGCGAAATTGAGATCAATCGCCGACAGGTCCAAGGCCAGATGGAGAGGGATCGGACCGGTTCAGCCTAGCCTGAAAAGCTCAGTTGCGCTCAGTCCTTGGCGGTACGCGTGATAAGGAGGGCGTATGGCCTTTATGCGGTTTGATAAATTCACCTTTAAGGCGCAGGAGGCGATCCAGCAGGCCCAGAAGCTGGCCGAGGAGCGGGAGCATCAGGCGATTGAGGTTGAGCACCTGTTGCTGGCGCTCGTCGATCAGGCGGAAGGCGTGGTTCAGCCGATCCTGAGAAAGATGGGGGCCAATCCCGGCCAGATCGCCTCACGACTCACGGAGGAGCTGAGGCGGTTACCCAAGGTCTCGGGCGTGGCCCAGGGCCAGGTTCACATCACGCCCCGCCTGGAAAAGGTGTTAAACGGGGCGCTGTCCGAGGCGGAACGCCTGAAGGACGAGTATGTCAGCACCGAGCATCTGCTCCTGGCGATCTCTGACGAGGGCGGCGGTGCTGTCGGGAAGGTCCTGCGCGAGGCTGGAATCACCAGAGACAGAATTTACGCGGCCTTGCAGGAGATCCGGGGCAGCCAGCGCGTGACCGACCAGACCCCGGAGGAGAAGTATCAGGCGCTGGAACGATATGCCCGCAATCTGACCGATCTGGCCAGAAAAGGGAAGTTGGACCCGGTCATCGGTCGAGACGATGAAATCCGCCGGGTGATCCAGGTCCTGGCGCGCCGGACCAAGAACAACCCGGTCCTGATCGGCGAGCCTGGCGTAGGTAAGACCGCCATCGTGGAAGGGCTGGCGCAGCGAATTGTCAGCGGGGATGTGCCGGAATCACTGAAGAACAAGCGCGTCCTCGCGCTGGACATCGGCGCGCTTGTGGCCGGAAGCAAGTACCGTGGAGAGTTTGAGGACCGGCTGAAGGCGGTCCTGCGTGAGGTTACTGAACAGGAGGGGCAGATCGTCCTGTTCATCGATGAATTGCATACGCTCGTCGGGGCCGGTGCTGCCGAAGGGGCCGTAGACGCCTCGAACATGCTCAAGCCTGCGCTGGCTCGGGGTGAGCTTCGGTGCGTGGGGGCCACGACGTTGGACGAATACCGCAAGCGGGTAGAGAAGGATGCCGCGCTTGAGCGGCGCTTCCAACCGGTTCTGGTCGGCGAGCCGTCAGTTGAGGATACCATCTCGATCCTCCGTGGCCTGAAAGAGCGGTACGAGGTCCACCACGGCGTCCGGATCAAGGACTCGGCGCTGGTGTCTGCCGCAGTCCTCAGCAACCGGTACATCGCCGACCGGTTCCTGCCGGATAAGGCGATCGACCTGATCGATGAGGCGGCGTCACGTCTCCGGATGGAGATCGACAGTATGCCGACAGAGCTGGACGAGTTCAGTCGGCGAGCCCGACAGCTCGAGATCGAACGCGAGGCCCTGAAGAAGGAGGCCGATTCGGAGTCGCAGGAGCGCCTTGCGCGTCTGGCAGATGAGCTCACGGAGATTCGGACGAAAGAAGAAGGGCTCAAAGCCCGCTGGGAACAGGAGAAGGGATTCATCCAGCGGATCAGGAGCCTCAAGGAGCGAATTGAGGCGGCGAAACTCCAGGAGCAGATGGCCGAACGGCAGGGAGAGCTGGGGAAGGTCGCCGAGCTCCGCTACGGCCTGATTGCGTCTCTCCAGAAAGAGATGGAATCAGAAAAACGCGGCCTCGAGCAGGTCCAGCAGGACGGCGCCCTGCTCAAGGAGGAGGTCGATGAGGAAGATATCGCTGAAGTCGTCTCCAAGTGGACCGGGATTCCGGTCTCCAGGATGTTGGAGGGGGAGACACAGAAGCTCCTGACCATGGAAGAGAAACTCAGGGAGCGGGTGGTGGGGCAGTATGAGGCGATCACCGCGGTAAGCGATGCCATTCGCCGCGCCCGCTCGGGGCTCCAGGATCCGAATCGGCCGATCGGATCATTCATCTTCCTGGGACCGACGGGGGTAGGGAAGACCGAGCTGGCCAGGGCGCTGGCCGAGTTCCTGTTCGACGACGAGCGCGCGATGGTCCGCCTGGACATGAGCGAGTACATGGAGAAACACACGGTCTCCCGCCTGATTGGCGCGCCGCCAGGGTATGTGGGGTTCGAGGAAGGGGGCCAGCTCACCGAGGCGGTCCGGCGTCGCCCATACTCCGTCCTGCTCCTGGATGAGATCGAAAAGGCCCACAGCGACGTCTTCAATATTCTGCTGCAGATCCTGGACGACGGCCGTCTGACCGATGGCCAGGGGCGGACCGTGGACTTCAAGAACGTGATCATTATCATGACCAGCAACCTAGGCAGCCAGGCGATTCAGGAGCTGGGCGGCCGTGATGACGAGGAGATGCGACGACGAGTAATGGAGGCCGTAAGGGCCAATTTCCGGCCGGAGTTCCTCAACCGCGTTGATGAGATGTTGATCTTTCACACCCTCTCGCTGGCCCAGATCAAAGCGATCGTGGAGATCCAGCTCAAGCGGGTGGAGAAGCGACTTGTTGAGCGAAAACTGACGCTTGAGGTGACCGATCAGGCCAAAGAGTTCCTCGCCAAAGAAGGGTACGATCCGGTCTTTGGGGCGCGGCCGCTCAGGCGAGCCATTCAGCGAGCGCTGCAGGACCCGCTGGCCCGTCGGCTGCTGGAGCATGAGTTTACCGAAGGCGACACCGTGAGGGTCGATGCGGCTCGCGGAGAACTGATCCTCAGCAAGGGATAGAGCGGGAAGGGGTATGGCACCGGTCCCGTATATCGAACAGATTCGGCGGCTCTACCCGAACGAGCCGCCTTACCAGTGGACGGTCAATCTGACGAGTCCCTGGGCGCCGATGGTCAAGCCGGTCCGGAACTGTCGGATCGCCCTGATCAGCTCCGGGGGGATTTACCGCCCCCCGCAGGAGCCGTTCAATCCTATCAAGAACGACCTGACCTTCAAGGAGATCCCGAAAACGGCCGATCTGGCCGACCTCCGAATCTCCCACTACTCCAGGAACGCGCGGGACGTCAAAGACCTTAACACCATCTTCCCCCTTGAGCGGTTTAGGGAATTAGAGGCTCAAGGTCTCATTGGTGAGCTGGCCTCACCGGCCTTCACCTTCATGGGTCGGATCTTCACGCGGACCAGGCTTCAGAAAGAGATGGCGCCGCATCTCATCGTTCGCCTGCGGGACATGGGCGTCGATGCGGCCTTCCTGGTCCCAGTCTGACAATTGTGCCACCAGTCCGTGGGACTGTTCGCCCGCGCGATCGAGGAGGCCGGCATTCCCACCGTCATGCTCTCCGCTGCCCTCGATATCACCTCCTCCGTCAAACCGCCCCGCGCCGTCTTCGTAAACTTTCCCCTCGGTCACCAGGCGGGCAAGCCTTTCGACCCGGAGGGGCAGACCCGGATCCTGCTCGACACGCTCCATGTCCTGGAGACGGCGACCACTCAGGGCACTCTCGTCCAGCTTCCCTACAAGTGGGACGAACGCGATCCCCTGGACTCCTGGGAAGAGGAGGAGATGCTCCACCCGTCACTGATGTGACCTACCTTTAGAGACGCTTCCGATAAGGTGTCCCACAAGATTGCCTCACAAAACGCTGCTTGAAGTCAACCCATTTTACCTTGACAAGAGAAGGGCGTGGGATTATTATTCATCTCGACTTGACTCATCTTTATCTATAGTTATCTGGGGAGCTAAAGCGTGAAGCGTCTTATCGATGTTGACCCGGAAATTGCAGAAGTAATTCGGCTCGAGACCGAGCGTCAGGCCACCAAGCTGGAGTTAATCGCCTCGGAGAATTTTGTCAGCGCTGCGGTGATGGAGGCGGCCGGCTCCACGCTCACCAACAAATATGCCGAGGGGTACCCGGGACGACGCTACTACGGTGGGTGCGAGTTTGTTGACATGGCGGAGAACCTGGCGATCGAGCGAGCCAAGCGGCTCTTTGGCGCCGACCATGTCAACGTTCAGCCGCACTCCGGCACGCAGGCCAACATGGCCGTCTACTTTTCTGTCCTGGAGCCAGGGGATACTATTCTTGGGCTGAACTTATCCCACGGGGGTCACCTGTCACACGGGAGCCCGGTCAACTTTTCCGGCCGCTTCTTCAAAGTGATCCCGTACGGTGTGGATAGAGCGACGGAGCAGGTGGACTTTGATACGCTCCGATCTCTGGCCAAGACGCACCGACCCAAGCTGATCGTGGTCGGCGCCAGCGCCTATCCCAGAACCCTCGACTTCGCGAGGTTTGGCGAGATTGCGAAAGAGACCGGCGCGCTCATCATGACCGATATCGCTCATATCGCCGGGCTGATCGTGGCCAAGCTGCACCCGAGCCCTGTCCCCCACGCTGAGTTTGTGACCACCACTACCCACAAGACGCTTCGCGGTCCGCGAGGTGGAATGATCATGTGTAAGGCTGCGTATGCCCCGGTCCTGAATAAGCAGGTCTTTCCCGGGATGCAGGGCGGTCCGCTGATGCACATTATCGCGGCCAAGGCGGTGGCATTTGCCGAGGCGCTCTCGCCGGAGTTTACCTCCTATCAGCGTCAGATCGTCGCGAATGCGAGGGCGTTGGGAGAGGCGCTGCAAGGTCACGGCTTCCGTCTGGTCTCCGGCGGAACCGATACTCATCTTCTCCTGGTCGATCTGCGAGGGAAAGGGCTGACAGGGAAGGCGGCCGAGGTCGCGCTGGATCAGGCAGGGATCACGGCCAACAAGAACGCCATCCCCTTCGATCAGGAAAAGCCGACCGTGACCTCCGGCATTCGAATCGGGACGCCGGCCGTGACGACTCGTGGGATGCGGGAAGGCGAAATGAGAGAGATCGCGAATCTCATTGCCGACGTCCTGAAAGATGTCTCGAACGCTGCGGCCCTGTCTGGGGTCGCGGCCCGCGTGAAAGAGCTGTGTGACTCCTTCCCGTTGTACCGAGAGCAGCTTGCCCTCTCCTCTCCCCACCTGGCGTAAGATCCTCCGAGGGACTCATTTGTGAAGTGTCCCTACTGTGGCAGTCTCGAAGAAAAAGTCGTCGATTCTCGTGAGGGCAAGGATGGCGCGGTGGTCCGCCGCCGCCGCCAATGCCAGCAGTGCCTCAAGCGTTTCACCACCTATGAGCGGATCGAGGAGATCCACTTCATGGTCATTAAGACGGATGGACGGCGGGAGCCGTTCGATCGGCACAAGATTCTGGCGGGATTGCTCAAGGCGACGCAGAAGCGGCCTGTCAGCGTCGTCCAACTCGAGAAAATTGTGGATGAGATTGAAGGCCGCCTTGCGGAGAAGGCGGAGCGCGAAATGCCTTCTACTGAGATCGGTGAGTTGATCATGGAGCGGCTCCACGAGATTGATGAGGTGGCGTACGTCCGTTTCGCATCGGTGTATCGTCAGTTCAAGGACGTCAGGCAGTTCGTCGAGGAGGTCAAGGGCCTCCGGGAAGGGGAGAGGCATCGGAGAGCCCCGTAAAGGATAGCGATGAGTCCTTCGGGGAGCGGATCTCGAAGCGACGATGGAACTTACCTTAATCTACCTTGTATTGGCGTTCTACCTTAGCGCGAGCCTGGCGTACATGGGCTCCCTTGCCGGTCGGCCCGGTAAGTTGCTGCGAGCCGCTGGCATCTTAGCCCGGGTCGGGTTTGTTCTGCATACGGGGGCCTTGGCGGTTCATCTCTACCAGTATGGCCGTCCACCAGCCAATCTTGCCGATTGGCTTTCCTTCTATGCGTGGGCCACGGTTGCCGTGTATATCATCACCGAGGTACACTACGAAAGCAAGGTGATCGGCTCGTTCGCGATCCCGCTGGTGGTCCTCCTGCTCGGGGCATCGGCCGCCCTGCCCAAGACGATCGAAACCCTATCCCCGCCGCTGAAGCACTTCGGGGTCTGGACACACGTGATCCTAACGCTCCTCGGGAATGCCGCCTTTGCCCTCGCCTGCTGCGGGGCAGTGATGTTCCTGGTCCAGGAATGGCTGCTCAAATCCAAACATCCAGGCGTTCTCTTCGAGCGCCTCCCCTCATTGAAACTGCTCGACGATTTATGCTACTTCAGTCTCGTGCTGGGCTTCCCACTGCTGACCCTCGGTCTGCTGAGCGGTGTGCTGGTGAGTTATTCCACGTGGGGTTCCTTCCTGTCCTGGGACGGCAGGCAGATATGGTCAACCATCACCTGGGTCTTCTACGCGGCGCTGTTACATGGACGGTTGGCAGGGGGCTGGCGAGGCCGAAAGGCCGCCATTCTGTCAATCATCGGGTTTTGTGGAGTCGCCTTTGGTTTCCTCGTGGCGAATCTCCTCATCAGAGGGACGCACGCATTCTAAAGAATGTGCGAGGTGCCTTGATACTGTAATGGAAATCATTGTCCTTGGTCTGAGCCACAAGACAGCGCCAATTGAACTCCGGGAGAAGCTCTACGTCCCGGAATCCGAGCTGCCGGAAATCTTGGAGGAGATCGGGGGATGCGGGCAGATCCTTGAGCGGTTGTTCCTCTCCACCTGCAACCGGGTGGAGGCGTACGCTGTCGTGGAGGACGTGGAGGGCGCGCGTCAGTTCCTCGTGGAATTCCTGGCCGAGCGGCACAAGCTTTCGGTGCAGGCCTTCGAGCCCTCACTGTATCTGTTGACCGCCGATCAGGCCATCCGGCATATCTTCCGTGTCGCGTCGAGCCTTGATGCGATGGTGGTTGGTGAATCCCAGATCCTGGGCCAGGTGAAGGCGGCCTACGCGGTTGCCCTCGAGCGGGAAGCCACGGGCCTGATTCTCAATGCCCTTATGGACAGGGCGTTGCGCGTCGCGAAGCGGGTGCGAACCGAGACCGGAATCGCCACCTCAGCCGTCTCGGTCTCTACCGCCGCCATCGAGCTGGCCAAGAAGATCTTCGGTGACCTGACGGGTCGCACGGTCATGCTGATCGGGGCCGGGAAGATGTCGGAGTTATCGGCCAAACATCTGCTGGCTGATGGTGTGGGCACGGTGATCGTGGCCAATCGGAATTTCGATCGTGCGGTGGAAATGGCCGAGCGATGGAATGGCCGGGCTGTTCGGTTCGATCACGTCAAGTCGGAGATGGTTCAGGCCGACATTGTCATCAGTTCGACCGGCGCCCCGCACCAGATCCTCTCCAGGGCCGACCTCCAGGAGATTATCCTGCAGCGCCGCAACCGTCCGATCTTTGTGATCGACATCGCCGTTCCCAGGGATGTCGATCCCGAGGCCAACGAGATCGATAATGTGTACCTGTATGATCTCGATGACCTCCAGGGGGTGGTGCAGGCCAATCTTCGCGAGCGACAGCGTGAGGCGGAACTGGCGGAGGCGATGATCGACCGGGAGGTCAAGCAGTTTGCCGAGTGGCTTGCGAGCCTCCATGTCGTCCCGACGATCGTTGCCATGCGCAAGAAGGTGGAATCAATCCGCGAGGAGGAACTTCAAAAGATCTTTGCGAAATTGCAAGACTTAACGGCAGAGGAACGTCATACTATCTCCCTTATGACCAGCTCGATCGTGAACAAGATCCTGCACGATCCGACGACAGAACTGAAACGCCAGTCGGCCATGAAAGAGGGCCACCTGTACGTGAATGTGCTGCGCAGGCTCTTCGGCATCAGGGAGGATTAAAGCGACCGGTGCGAGGTATAATATGCTGAAGCTGGGTACGCGCGGAAGTCCGCTGGCGCTCTGCCAGGCAGGGCTCGTGTCGGAAGGCCTGAGCCGACGATGGCCCGGTCTGAAAGTCGTCATCATTCCTATCAAGACCTCCGGTGACAAGTTCCTCGATGTGGCCCTTTCGCAGGTGGGCGGGAAGGGTCTCTTTGTAAAGGAGATCGAGGAGGCCCTGCTCGATCACCGGATCGATCTTGCGGTCCACAGCATGAAGGATCTGCCTGCGGAGCTGGCGCCGGGCCTTCGGGTGGGGGCCGTCACGCACCGCGAAGACCCGCTTGATGCGCTCGTGGCCAGGAACGGCCTACGGTTTACGGAACTGCCTCGCGAGGCCAGGATCGGCACCAGCAGCCTCCGCCGACAGGTTCAGCTCCTCCATTGTCGCCCGAACCTCCAGATCATTCCCCTGCGCGGCAATGTGCAGACGCGGCTGAACAAGCTCGAGACGCTCGATCTTGAGGCCGTAGTCCTGGCGGCTGCGGGCCTCATCCGCCTCGGTCTGCAGGATCGGATTACTGAGTGTCTGCCGCCGGATCTGTGCCTGCCGGCGATCGGCCAGGGAGCGCTGGCGATTGAAATCCGGCAGAACGATCAGCGAACGGCCGAGCTTATCGAGACGCTCGATCATCGTGAGACTCGACAGGCTACGATGGCGGAACGGGCATTCCTGCAGCGCCTGGGCGGGAGCTGCGTGACCCCGATCGCCGCCTTTGGCCAGATTGAAGGAGAAACGCTCGTTCTCACTGGAATGGTTGCCGGCCTGGACGGCAAGCGGCTACTTAGAGAAGCCGTTCGGGGGGAGACCGGCGCGCCGGAGCAGGTGGGACAGGCGTTGGCCGAGGCGCTGCTTGCCGCTGGAGCCGGGGAGATCCTCCGGGAGATTGATGCCCAGCTCTCAGAGGGGCGCAGATGAGGGGAAAGGTCTATCTCATTGGCGCCGGGCCTGGTGATCCCGGCCTGTTTACCCTGCGTGGTGTCGCATGCCTCCGCGAGGCTGATGTGATCGTGTACGACTACCTCGCTAACCCGCGCCTCCTTGCCTATGCAAAGCCTGACGCCGAGTTGATCTATGCCGGCAAGAAAGGCGGCGAGGCCGATGCGGCCACACAGGAGGAGATCGGCCGTCTCCTGATTGATAAGGCTCTGTCCGGAAAGGTGGTGGCGCGGCTGAAAGGGGGCGACCCGTTTATCTTCGGGCGGGGCGGCGAAGAAGGGGAGGAGCTATTCCAGGCAGGCATTCCCTTCGAGGTTGTTCCAGGGATCACCTCTGCGATTGCCGTACCTGCGTATGCAGGCATCCCCCTCACCCACCGCGATTATGCCTCGACCGTCGCCATTCTGACCGGACACGAGGATCCTTCGAAACAGACTTCGGTGATCGCCTGGGAGAAGGTGGCGACCGGTATCGGAACGTTGGTATTCCTGATGGGCTGTAGCAATCTTCCAACAATTGTCGACAAGCTCCTCGGATATGGTCGATCTAAAGAGACGCCTGCCGCCGTCATGCACTGGGGCACCAAGCCCGAGCAGGAGACGGTCACCGGTACGCTCGAAAACATTGTGGCGCTCGCCAAGATGCGCGGACTGGGGCCGCCGGCAGTCCTGGTAGTCGGCGATGTCGTCAGGCTTCGGGAGCGGCTGAACTGGTTCGAGCGGCGGCCACTCTTTGGGAAGCGGATCCTTGTGACCAGGACCCGCGAGCAGGCGGGGCGCTTTGCTGAGCTGCTGGAGGGACAAGGGGCGGAGGTTCTGGAGATTCCCCTCATTGAGATCGTGCCACCCAAAAGCTGGGAGCCGTTGGACCAGGCTATCGGGCGGTTCGAAAGCTACCAATGGGTGATCTTTACCAGTGCGAACGGCGTCGATGCCTTTTTCCGCCGGCTACGCGAGCTTCGCCAGGATGCCAGACGTCTTGGTGCCGTCAGGATCTGTGCTATCGGACCTGCAACCGCCGATACACTGGAGAGATATACCATAATCCCCGACCTGGTCCCGGCCGAGTTCCGCGCCGAAGGGGTCATCGAGGCGCTGAAGCCGTATGATCTGCAAGGCGCGAAGATCCTGCTGCCACGGGCCGAAGTCGCGAGGGATCTGTTGCCGACGGATCTCGAACGACGGGGCGCAACCGTTGACGTGGTGCCTGTCTACAGGACGGTGCAATCACGCACTGCCGGGGACGTCTTGAAGCCGCTTCTCCAGGATCGGAAGATCGACCTCGTCACCTTCACCAGCTCCTCCACCGTCACCAACTTCGTGGAGGCGCTGGGGCAGGAAGACCTCAAGGCGATCTGTGACGGGTTGCGCGTTGCGTGTATCGGCCCTATCACACAAGAGACAGCCGAACGCTTCGGTCTGCCGATCGACATCATCCCGGAGCGCTACACGATTCCATCCCTGGTTGACGCCATCGTCCAGTATTTTCGAACATCGGGCGCGGGGTAGCGCTAGCGGGGAATTCTGGTATTACTGAGGAGACAGCAGGACGCCACATGGGAGGATCGATTGGCTAAACGAAGTGACAGCGTGATCATGTTGTTGGTGATCCTCATATTGGGGGCATTGATAGGGACTGTGATAGGAGAGGTCATCGCCACCGTGGCGCCCGGTGGGACACTGGAAAAGATCTTCAGCAAGGGGATCAATCCTGGTCTCTCCCCACCGGCAACCCTTGACCTGAAGATACTGAGTCTTTCCTTCGGTTTCACCGTCAAGATCAATTTCTCGAGCTTGCTGGGCATCGGCCTGGCTCTCTTACTCTACCGGAAGCTGTGATTATCCTGGCCTCTGCTTCTCCCCGGCGAGAGTTGCTGCTACAGGCGCTGTGGGTCGATCACCGGATCATCCCCAGCCTGGTTGACGAAGCGGGTTCGCTGCCAGGGACAACGACGGCATCCCACGCCGAAACCCTGGCTCTTCGAAAGGCAGCCGAGGTAGCGGCCAGGGTAGGGGAGGGGTTGGTCCTTGGCGCCGACACCATCGTCGAATGCGGCGGTCGCCTCCTAGGTAAGCCGAAAGACCTGGACGAGGCTCGCGAGTTTCTGTGCCTGTTAAGCGGTCGGAGTCATCTGGTGGTGACCGGGCTCGCCCTCGTGCAGGCCGGCGATGGCAGAACAGAGGTCGGACACGAGGTGACCGAGGTACAGATGCGAGCCTTGACGGGTAAGGAAATTGACGCCTACGTGCAGACGGGTGAGCCGTCTGATAAGGCCGGGGGCTACGCGATCCAGGGAGCGGCCGAGGGCTTCATTGAGGGGATCAAAGGAAGTTTTACAAATGTGGTCGGCCTACCGCTCGGCAGGCTGCGCACGCTGCTCCTGCGGTTTGGCATCGATCCGCTCCATCGACAGGTCTGAGGGCCAGCTTTAGCGAGCGGCCATTACACCCCGTTACTCATAAACTACAGCGTGTCCAACGTGGGCGGACAACTTGCCGCCTTCTTGGGAATTACATCACGCTCTTGGCGATAGCAGATGAATGACCTGGAGATCGTTCAAGCGTTTAGTCCTCTGTACGACGACGTAAAGGAGGCAGATCAGTTTTATGTCAAGAAGCCGCTTCTGGCGCATTACACATCCCTAAGCACGCTTGAGAAGATCCTGAAAGCTGATGAAATCTGGTTTTCCAATCCCCTATTCATGAACGATCTTGAGGAGGTGAAGTTTGGGGTTTTACGAGGTGTCGACCTTGTCCTGCGGAGTCAGGAAATCAGGAACGCGTGCAGATCCGTTCCTCGAGCCCAACTCTTCACACAGTGCTTTGTTCACTACTTCCAGACCTTCGAGAGCGAGCACGCATGTACGGCAGGAGGGAGCACACGATGGCGAACGCCAAACGTGAGAAACCGAATCAGAAGCTAACCAATGAAGAGCCAGTGGCGTTGCCGGAGACCGACGATGGGACGATTCTGTTCAATGTTCCGTTCCCCAAGGACCTGGCCCAGCTCAAGACCATGGCTCCCATCATCCTCAAGCAGCCGTATCAGATTGATTACATCCACAGCTACGGACAGGACTCCCCGTTCTTTGCCGGCTTGGCCAACGGCAAGCTGCTAGGGACCGTCTGCACGTCGTGTGGCTACAAATACGCGACACCCAAACTGCACTGTATGGATTGCGGCAGTGAGTGTGAGTGGTTCGAACTGCCCCAGGTCGGCGCGGTCCATACCTTTACGGTCTGTTATTTTGGGAGCGAGGAGTTCCTGAAGGAAACCCCCTTTGTGCTGATCCTGGTAGAGTGGCCCGGTGTCGATACCCTGTTTCTCTCGCGGCTGCTCGGCATCGATCCGCTGAACCCCTCGCTGGAGTGGGTCGGGATGCAGGTGCGGGCGAAATTCCGCCGCCTCTCCAAGTTCAAGCCGACCGATGTCTACTTCGTCCCGGCGTAGCGGTTTCCGGCATCGCGAAAACACCACGCCATGACGACTGAGGTATCGACGACGAATCGCGTGGGCATCAACATCTGCCTTCCTCGATCATGTCGCGAATCGATAGTCCGCATCTGTTTTTGTTGGAGATCAGGCCATGCCTACGAAGTCGAAATTACGGACTACCACTAGCAAAGGGTCTGCCTTGCCGCATGGTCGTGGCCGGCGTGCTTTGATTGCGCGACGGCTACCCATCAATCGAGCGCCTACTCATCCGGGAGAGATGCTCTTGGAGGAGTTCCTGAGGCCGCTCGGGATCAGTCAGTCGGAGTGTGCGACTCGCCTGGGCGTGTCCTTTCCGAGGCTAAATGAGATCATTCATAGGAAGAGAGGGGTCACCCCCGATACGGCATTGCGCTTAGCGCGAGTACTCGGCATGTCAGCCGACTTCTGGCTTGGTTTGCAGCAGGATTGGGACCTGTGGCATGCGATGCGCGGGGAAGGGGCTGTCAAGATTGCACGCCTCGAGCCGCTTCGTCGATTGGCTTGAACGGCTACGCGTTCATCGAAAAGGCGGGGACCGGTATCAGCGTATCAGGGAAGAGGCCAGGCGGGGCGGCTATCCGGAACCCGCTTCCCGTGCAGGCGTTCGACGTGAAGGCGCATCGCGAGGCCGGGCGCAGCGAGTCCCCGCTTTGTTCACCGCCATCAACGCGGCCGTGGATCGCGGACGCCGCCCCGGTCGATTCCTTATATCACTGACAGCCCTGCAAATGTTTGATGCGAAGAAGGGACACCAATGAGTAGCTTTGATACAACCATTGCCAAGATCCGTGCGTTTCGAGACGCACGCGATTGGATGCAGTTCCATAATCCCAAGAACCTCGCAATTTCCATTAATCTGGAATCGGCGGAGCTACTTGAGCATTTCCAGTGGAAGTCGATGGAGGAAAGCGAGGTGCACGCGAGAGCGGCGCGCGAAGAGATCGCAGACGAAATGGCGGATGTCGCAATCTACCTGTTTGAGTTGGCTGATAACCTTGGGATCGATCTGCTCTCCAGTGTTGATGCGAAACTCGCCAAGAACGAAAGCAAATACCCTGTCGCGAAAGCCAAGGGTTCGGCAGCAAAATACAATCAACTCTAAGCCATGAACATTCTGGAAAATAGGGACAGCGACTATTAGCAATGAGAAACTATAAGAACGCTGCACGATGCCACCCCCACCGGGGGGGATAGTCTTGGGTATTGGCTTGGGAGTCGCGCCGGGCGACGCCTCCTCCTGCAGTATGGAGCGGCCTTGGGGGTGACGCGCCAGCGACTCTTCGTGGCCGAGCAGTTTTTCGGGCGATACGGTCCCTGGACGGTCTTCCTGGCCCGCTTCATCGGCGGCCTCAGGTTCATGGCGGGGCCCCTTTCTTCGATCGGGTGGTCCACCTCGTCGCTATGGCACACTGGGTTTTAGCCCTCTTTGTATTCTTGATGGCACTAGGCTTCGTTGGCTGGCTCCTTTGGGGCTCGAAGGTCCAGCAGGGCAAGGGGTGAGTAGAATTCGTCATGGGTGGCTGCCGCTATTTACCGCGCCTTTGGGGCTGGCCGTTCGCGGCGCTCCTGCCGCCGTGCCAGCAGGGCATAGATCGCCGGCAGCACCAGCAGTGTGAGTGCCGTGGACGAGATCAGACCGCCGATGACGACGCGGGCCAGTGGGCGCTGGATCTCGGCGCCGATCCCGTGCGAGAGCGCTGCCGGTAGGAACCCGATTACCGCCACGATCCCGGACACGATGATCGGTCGGAATCTGATCTCACACCCTCGCACGACAGCCTCACGGAGCGGCAGTCCCTCCTCATAAGCTTGGCGAATTGACGAGACCAGGACGACGCCGTTCAACACACTCACCCCAAAGACCGCGATGTAGCCGACCGCAGCGGAAATATTGAAGTTGGTCTGCCAGAGGTACAAGGCCAGCGTGCCCCCGATGAGCGCAAACGGCAGATTCAACATGATCAGCAGGGCGTGACCGATCGACTGGAACGCGCCGAAGAGCAGGATGAAGATGATAAAAATCACGAGCGGCACGATGATATACAGGCGCGAAAGCGCCCGCTGCTGATCTTCGAACCGCCCGCTCCACACCATGCTATAGCCCTGAGGCAACTTGACGGTCGTCTCGACCTTTCGCATGGCCTCGGCTACCAGGCTCCCCATGTCGCGCTCTCGAACACTCCATTTAATCGCCACTCGCCGAATATTCCCTTCGCGTAAGATCTGAGCCAGCCCCTCGGTCTTTTTGATCTCGGCGAGTTGGGTGACCGGAATACGCTCGCCGCTCGGAGCGCTGATCGCCAGGTTCTGTAAGTTCGCCAGCGAGTCCCCGCTCTGCAGGAGCCCCACGGCCAGGCCGAACCGTCGCTCTCCCTCGAATACCTCCGTGACGATCCGTCCCTTCGTGGCCGCCTCAATGGCGTCCTGCACGTCCTGGACGTTGATCCCGTACCGGGCCGTCGCACTGCGGTCCACCGCAACCTGGATCTGCGGCTGGCCGACAAGGTGATCGTAGTCAATGTCTGCGACCCCGCGAATGCTGCTCAGAACGCCTGTAATCTCCTTTGCCTTGTCTTCCAGCACAAACAGATCGGGCCCAAAGAGCTTGATCGCGAGCTCCCCTTTCACTCCCGCGAGCGCCTCATCCACGTTGTCCTTGATCGGCTGCGAGAAGTTCGTCGTAATGCCTGGAATGTCTCCCAGCGCCCCGCTCATGGCCTCGATAAGTGTCTCTTTATTCCTGAATGACCACTCTTCTCGAGGCTTGAGCCCGATGTAGAATTCGGCGTTGTCGGGGCCGTTCGGATCCGTGCCATCATCGGGCGCGCCTTGTTGGGAGACCGCGACGCGTACCTCCGAAAACTTCACCAGCCGCTCGCGGATCTCATGGACGTACGGGCGGGCTCCTTCGAGTGAGATCCCCACAGGGAACTTAACGCGCAGCCAGATATCTCCCTCATCGAGCTCAGGCAGAAACTCCTTCCCAAGCGCTGCAAAGACCAACAATGACAGTATGAGCAGACCGCCTGCGCCAAGCAGTGGAATGAGCGGGCGGTCGATACACCAACGGAGCGTCGGGACATACGGCCGCCGGAGCCATCGGAGGACCGGACTCTCGCGTTCCGATGGCGGCCGGTGGAAAAAGAAGCTGGAGAGCAAGGGAATCACTGTTAGCGTAAGAAGGAGCGAGCCGATGACGGCAAGCGAGATGGTCACGGCCATCGGCCGGAAGAGCTTGCCCTCGATCCGCTGAAATGTGAGGATCGGCACATAGACGGTCATGATGATCAGCACAGCGAACGTCAAGGGTCGCGCAACCTCCATGGCAGCATGCTGCACCTTGTGGATGACCCTGTGCTCTGTCGGTGTGTGCCCACTGAGATGGCGAACGATGTTTTCTGTCATGATGACAGCGCCGTCAACGATGATGCCAAAGTCGATTGCGCCGAGCGAAAGCAGGTTGGCCGGGATGCCGCGCAGATCCATGAAGATGAATGCGAACAGGAGCGAGAGCGGGATGGTGAGCGCCACGATCAAAGCCGCCCGCAGGTTGTAGAGGAAGAGCCAGAGCAGCAGGATCACCAGCACCGCGCCTTCGATGAGGTTCCGCATGACCGTTGTGACCGTTGTCTTCACAAGTCGGTCACGGCTGTAGTACGGTCGCATCTCTACTCCGGATGGCAGCAGTGTCTGGATCTCCTCGATTTTCTTGCGAGCCCCATCGATGACCTTCCCGGGGTTCTCCCCCTTTCGCATGAGGACAATGCCCTGCACGAGGTCGTCCTCGTGATCGCGTCCGAGCACGCCGAAACGGATCGCGTGGCCGATGCCGACCTGTCCGATGTCGCGAATGCGGACCGGCGTGCCCCTCTGCGCAGTCACAACGATGTTCTCGATGTCGCGCGTGGATCGGATGAGGCCGATGCCACGGACCATCAGCGCGTACTCGCCCTGTGGGATGTAACTGCCGCCGGCATTGGCGTTGTTGCTCGAGACGGCATCGAACACCTGCTTTAATGTGAGGTTGTAGGCTCGAAGCCGGGAAGGATCGATGGTAATCCGGTATTGCTTGATGCCGCCGCCCCAGGAGACGACATCCACTACACCGGGCACCTTCCGGAATTCGCGCTCGATGACCCAATCCTGGAGCGCCTTCAGCTCGACGAGTGGCATTGTCTTCGATTCGAGCGTGTAGCGGTACACTTCACCGATGACGCTGGACAGCGGCCCGAGGCCCGGCTTCGCATCCGGCGGGATCTCCGCCTGCGCGAGGCGCTCCTGCACCTGCTGCCGCGCCCAGTAGTTGTCGGTGCCGTCTTCGAAGAGGACCCGGATGTTCGAGAGCCCGAAGATCGATGTTGACCTCAGGAATGTGATCTTTGCGACGCCGTTCAGCTCCTTCTCAAGCGGAATCGTGATGTGGCGCTCAACCTCTTCGGCCGCTCGACCTGGCCAGATCGTGATCACGTCAACCTGGACATCGGCGACGTCTGGGTAGGCTTCGATCGGCAACCGGTAGAAAGACACGATCCCACCAACCGTCAGCAGGAGCGCGAGCGCCAGCGTAATAAAGCGCTGATGCAGCGCAAAGGTAATCAGGCGCTGGATCATTTTACCGTCCTCTTCAAGAGGATGCTGCCGGTGCTGACCACGCGGTCCTTGGATGTCACTCCATTCAGGACCTCAACGGCACCGTCGAGGTCGGCGCCCAGCTTGACCGGACGCCGTTCGTACTCGTCCTTTCCCTTGACGATGAGCACGAACGTTTCATTGTTCTCCTGCTGGATGGCGCTCTGGGGAAGGGCCAGTACCTTGGCGGAGCCGGTCGAAATAATCACCTTGACGAACATCTCAGCCTTGAGCGCGCGTCCTCTGTTTGGCACCACCACGCGGACCTTGACCGTCCGGGACTGGGGATCGACCGAGTCGCTGATATAGCTTACCCGTCCCTCATACCGCGTACCCGGGCAGCACGGCAGCGTCACTACCGCTGCCTGGCCGAGGTGGACCGTGGGTACATCGGGTTCATATACGTCGGCGAGGACCCACATGGTGCTGAGATCGGAAATGAGAAAGAGATTGGGCGGGGTGTCGGACTGTCCGTATGCAACCACCTGTCCTGGGATGACGTTCCGCTCGACAATAACGCCACCCCGTGGCGCCGTTACAACGACCGTTGTCGACGTATCCGTCCGCGCCGCGATGTCGCTCAATTGCGAATCCGGGACGCCCAGTGTTCGCAGGCGTGAGGCTGCCCGCTCCTTTTCGGCCATGGCCTTTCGATAGTCGTTCTCCGTGTCGCGAAGCTCCTTCTGTGCAATGGCTTTCGCTTGGAACAGCTCACGCGCCAGCGTGACGGCCTTTTCAGCTCGCTCGAGGTCAGACACGGCCTTGGCATAATCCGACTTGGCGGTGCCGAGATCTGGGCTGTCCAGCACCAGGAGCCGGTGGCCTGGCTCGACGATGTTGCCGGGGTGCGCCAGGACTTCAGCAACACGGCCTGTAACCGGAGCGTTGACCCGGACAAGTCGCTCTTCGTTAAACTGAACCTTCCCCGTCGTTTCGAGCGCCTGCTGACGGGTTCGGTATTCAGGCGAACTGATCATCACAGTCTCTACCGCGGCGTTGGGAGGCTTCGACTCGGGCGCTGGCTTCGCAGGCGTTCCTGACGATTTGGACGAGCCGTCGCCGCACGCGGCACAAACTATTGTCACGAACAGAAGAGGGAGGACACGAAAGCGCATATACATTCTCCAGTGGACCGCAGCTATGGTACGAAGACGAGTACGGGCGTCGGTCATTTGGCCACGTCCATTCCTACCACTGCATTAAGCTGGTGAAGGTTCGTCAGGTAGGTTGCCAGCGCCTGGCGGTAAGCTAATTGCACGCCCCGGTGGGTCCGTTCCGCTTCCAGCAGGTCCAGGATAGATGTCCGACCGCTCTTGTACGCAAACTCGGCGATCTCCCTGGACTCCTTGGCCCGGTTAAGATAGACCTGTTCGTAGAGTCGAACCCGCTCCCGGCTGGTCCGGAAGGCGGCATAACTCACCTCCACGTCGTTGCTAATCTGGTTGCGAACAGCCTCAGCAATCGAGGAGGCCCGGATTGCTTCCGCTTTGGTTCTGGCAATCTCTCCCTGATTTCGGTCGAAGATGCGGAGCGGGAAGCTGAAGCCAAAGCCGACGCTGTTCTCTTGGGGACCGGCCGGAAAGAGCGGGTTGATCGAACTTGATACCCCTGGTTCGGTGTGATGATAGCCGAGCGCTAAAGAGACATCGGTGTAGCTGTTGGCGATGGCCAGTCTGATGTCTGCCTCCGTCTTCTTCTTCAAGGTTTCGACTGAACGGAGATCCGGCCGGTTACGGAGGGCAAGCTCGTTTAAGTCGGCCAGTGACATGTCGAACTCTCTGAACTCGAGTTCGCCTTCGATCTCGAACTCTTCAGCCAACTCCGGGGTAGCCAGCAATGTCCTTAAGGTCGTCCTGGCCGTTTTCAGGGCCAGGTTCGCGTCCTGTACGTCGTTTTCAAATTGGAGCTCCTGAAGCTCGATCTTCAGGAGATCGGCCCCCGAGATGTCGCCCTTCTGAAACCTGATCGTGTTGAGACCTTCCTCCTCCTGAAAATTCTTGAGGTTCTGCTGGGCTAGTTCCAGGTTCGATCTGGCCAGCAGGGCGTCCGTGAACGTCTTTCGCACTGAGAAGACCAGACCTCGCCGGGCCTCAGAAAAATCGCTGGCGGTGATCTCAGTAGAGAGCTTCGCGCTGTCAATTCGGCGCCCGCGCTTACTCCCGCGCTCGAAGAGCTGGGATACTCCAGCCGTAAAGTCCTGCGATGAGCTTACGAAGACCGGATTGGGCAGGAGCCCAGCGGTCACCTCGTTGGCTCGGGCGGAGACAACGCCCTGCGACTGAGCCCGAAGCGTCGGGTTACGCTGGAGCGCCAGCTCCACGGCCTGTTCCAATGCCAGGTTTCGGATCTCGGCGGCCGCCGCATAGAGGGGTAACATGATAAATGCGAGGGCCGCCGCCCATAGAAGGGGGCGGAATAGCGTCATTTCGACCTCCTGTTTCTAACGGGTCGTAGCGGTCAACAACAAAACAGGGTTGTGGAAACGGAAGCTAGGCTGAACGTTGGGCGGGCTCGATTTCCCCTTCTGGGGAGGCGGACTCCGACTGGGTCGCATTACGGGTGCGGACTATGCGGTAGTTGGATGTTGAAGGCAGCGTGGGACGAGACGCGAGAGAATGGTAACCCGTCGCGGTGAACACAAGACCGCGCAAAGGCCCTGGCGACGGAGCAGGGGTATGCGCCGTAGGAGACTTGATCTCTCCGCTGGCATCCGGCATCACGGCCTCGAAGCCGCAGGCTTGCGCGAGATTCTTGAAGCGTGATCCGTCGATGTCCAGCAGATCAAAGAGGACATAGGAGGAGGTGGCGATCATGCAGACAGCAAAGATCGAAAAGAGATGTCGGGAGCAGAAGCGTCGCATATCAGACCTATTCGTTGTTAAAGCCGTAGCTTACTCTTTTGTGCCGGGCTGTCAAGCCTTTTTCAATCTCCCAAAAACAGCGATCGCCATAGCTGAGATACTGCTGTACGCCAATCACCGCCGTTTTACGACCCGGTGACCAGCATGGCTCGCCACGTGCGAGGCGCTTGGCTGTTGCCGCGGTCTCCTGGAGTCCGCGTGACCTGCGCTGAGACAGACCCCTCTCCTTACGTCCTGCGCTGCCCCCGATCCACCGTCCTTCCCCGCTCGCATCGCCATTCCCTATTTTTCGATGCAACATATCCATTGACAAGCAAAAAACAGCCCTCCTATACTTCCAGACATTGAAAGCAATGCCTTATCAAATTGATGATCAGTTGTCAGCTATCAGCAAGCTGAGTTCGGAAGGGCAGCGCAGCCACCTTCCACGTCACGTGATGTATACGACGCATTTCGGCCTCACCGAGGCCCCGTTCTCCATGACGCCAGATCCGCGCTATCTCTATATGAGTGAGCGCCACCGTGACGCCCTGGCACACCTTCTCTACGGGGTCGGAGAAGGCGGCGGATTCGTGCAGCTCACCGGCGAGGTTGGAACCGGGAAGACGACACTCTGTCGGTGTCTGCTGGAGCAACTGCCGCCCCGCGTGGATGTGGCTCTCATCCTCAATCCGCGGCTCACGGATATCGAGCTGCTCGCCGCGGTGTGCGACGAACTCCGCATCTCGTATCCCGTCGGCACGACCAGCGGGAAGCTCTTCGTCGACGCGCTCTACCGACACCTGCTCGATGCGCATGCGCAGGGGCGTCGCACGGTGCTCATCGTCGATGAGGCGCAGGACCTCGTCGCCGATGTCCTGGAGCAGATCCGGCTGCTGACGAATCTCGAGACCCCAACCCAGAAGCTCCTGCAGATCATCCTCATCGGCCAGCCGGAGCTGATCCGACTACTCGATAAGGAAGATCTCCGGCAATTGGCCCAGCGGGTCACCGCGCGCTATCACCTGCTGGCGTTCTCCGAGGACGACACGCGAGCCTATATCGTTCATCGACTCCAGATCGCCGGCCAAAAGGAAAAGATCTTCACCGATGCGGCGATACGCGCAGTGCACGAGGCGGCGCGCGGCATCCCGCGGCTGATTAACGCCATCTGCGACCGCGCGCTGCTCGGGGCATACACGCAAGACCAACGTCGTGTCATGGCCGCCACGGTGCGCCGCGCGGCGAGCGAGGTGCTCGGCGAGACGCTCACGCCGCGGCTCGCGCGTCGATGGCGGTGGGTGGGCGCAGCGGTGCTCGTCGCAGTGCTCGTCGGGGGCACCTGGGCGCTCGTCACTCAGGGGCAGGCTCGGTTGATCCGGCGTACCGTGATCCCGAGTGCGATGAATCCGACCCCGACGTCCGCTATACTGTCGGCGCTCCTCTCGGATCCCTCGCTACGCGCCGACAGGAAGTCGGCCTTCGCCAGCCTCTATGCGAGTTGGCGCCTTGACGTCAACGACTCCATGGACGACCTCGACTGCGAGCGCGGTCGCTCCGAAGGACTGCAGTGTCTCTTCAAGACGGGCACGTGGGGCAAGCTTCGGCGATTCAACCTGCCGGCCATCATCGAGCTGTCGACGCCGACGGGAGATCGTCGGTACGCCACGGTGGTGGCCCTGGACGAGCAGAACGCGACCCTCGACTTCGGGCGGCGGCGGCACGTGTTCCCGCTGAGTGAGATCGACCTCTACTGGGATGGTCCGTTCATTCTCCTCTGGAAGGCGCCCGAGTTGAACTCGGTTCCCATCAGGCCGGGCACGCGCGGCAAGGACGTGGAGTGGGTGCGAGAGCAACTCGCCGAGTTCGACGGCATCCCCGGAGGAGGACGGAATCGCCAGGTCTTCGACGACGACCTCCGCGCCCGGGTGATCGCCTTTCAACGTAGTCGGTCGCTCCTGGCCGACGGGATCGTCGGAAAGGAGACGCTGATCCATTTGAGCGCCGCCCAGCGCGATCCAAAGGTGCCTCGCCTCCGACGGGCAGGCTCGTAGGCCGCACATGTCCTACATCCTCGACGCATTGAAGAAGGCCGACCGGGACCGACAGCCGGTGGCCGTTCCCACGCCGGCAACCGTCCACCGGACGCCGGCGCCTCCTTCACGGCGCCGCCGCCTCTGGCCGTGGATCGCCGGTGCGGTGATCGTTGTGAACGTGGGCGTCTGGCTGTGGCTACTGCGTCCGGCGCCCTCCGTCCCCGCCGGAGCGCTGGTGAACGTGACTCAGGAGCGCGCGACATCCCCGGCGCCGGCGGCGCCGGAGCACGCCGCACGGGTGCGTCCCGTCGAGCCCGTCGTCACACCGGATGCGCTGGACAAGGCGGCGGTTGCTATGGTGCCGTCGCAAGCCCCACCCTCTGCAACGAGGAGCGCGCCCTCAGCGCCCCTGTCGCGGCTGGAGCAAAATCCTGACGCGGCCCCGCGGTCCGCCTCGCCTCCGAAGCCTGAGACCGCGCCGGAGAAGTTCCCGGCTCCTGCAGTGACCTCGGCTCCTGTGAAACCCATGGAGCGAGACCCGGTAACACCGCCGGCGTCTCAAGAACCGCCGGTACCTCAGGAGGTCTTTGCGAATCTGCACCTCCAGGTTCACGTCTATTCCGAGGTCCCCGCAGAGCGCCGGGTCTTCATCAACAACCAAAAGTACGTCGAAGGCCAGCGGATCGACGCCAATCTCGTGATCGAGAGCATCACGTCCGACGGAGTCTTCGTGAGCTACCGGGGCAAGCGGGTGTTGCTCCGGGCCGATCAGTCTACCTCTCGCTGACGAGCGCGAAGAGGTTTCGTCTCGACCACGTGTTTGGAGACACGGCGCCGAGCTTTGCGTCGCGCTCTCATTCCAATTGCAAGTCAGGAGAGAAGAAATGAAGATATTATTTCGTTGCCTTCTATTTGGGATAGGTATTTTTAATCTTGCAGTAGTAGCGATAGCCGCGGAAGGGGTGGACGACAAGCGTCTATTGTCTGCGCATACCGATAACAGTAACTGGCTGACCTATGGACATGGCTACAGTAATCAACGTTACTCTGAACTTGATGAAATTAATCGCGATAACGTGAAACGGCTGGTCCCCCGCTGGATCTATCAGACCGGGATACCGGGCACGTTTCAAACCAATCCGCTGATTGCCGACGGGATCATGTACCTCAGCACACCCTATAACCACGTCGTTGCCCTGGACGCCGTGACCGGAAAGGTGAAATGGCGTTACGAGCACAAGCTCACAACAGAGGAATTATGTTGTGGGCCGACTAATCGTGGTGTGGCGATGGGTTACGGTAAGATTTACATGATTACCGTCGACGCCCGCCTGATCGCTCTCGACATGAACACCGGGGCCGTGCTCTGGGATGTGCCGGTAGCGGATCCCAACACCGGCGCGCGGGAGTCACTGGATTTTCTGGCGGAGGCCGATGCTTTGAAAACATGGAAAGTCATCGGCTGGACAGGTTTTTCCGGAAACATGGCACCGCTGGTATTTGATGGACAGGTGATCATTGGCATCACCGGCGCCGGGTACGGCCTCACGCTGAGGGCAACCACGGAAGGCGATCCGCATGCGGTGGTGGGGATTGCCGGGGAAGACCAGGGTCTGCGGGCTTTTGTATCAGCATATGACGCTGGCAGCGGAAAGTTGCGCTGGCGCTGGTATTCCACACCCACGCAGGGGTGGGAAGGAAAATTCTCCGGCCAGACCGTCGCGGGTGACTCGCTGGAACGCGATCTGAAAGCGGAGAAAGCCGCGCTGCCCAAATACGCAGATGCCTGGAAGAGAGGTGGTGGTTCGGTGTGGACCCATCCCGCTCTGGATCCAGCCGCGGGGTTGCTTTATGTCGGCACCGGCAATCCGGCGCCGCAAATGGATGACTCTACGCGTCCCGGCGACAATCTCTACACGTCTTCGCTGGTCGCCCTGGATGCCCGGACCGGCCAGATGAAATGGTACTTCCAGGAGGTTCCTCACGATGTGTGGAACTATGATGTGGCAAGCCCTCCGATCCTCATCGATACCATGCATAACGGTCGTCTCACGCCTGCCGTGGCCCAAGCCGGCAAGACTGGTTGGCTGTATGTCCTCAACCGCCTGACCGGTAAATTGTTATCACGTTCAGAGCCGTTCGTGCCACAGCATAATATTTTCCGGCGCCCGACACGGGATGGGATCGTGATTTCCCCTGGTTTGGTCGGGGGTAACGACTGGTCTCCCGCCGCCTATAACCGGCAGACCGGTTGGATCTATGTCGCGGCGGTGCACATGCCGACTAAATACACCGTACACGATGTACCACCTGAAAAGCGTAAGCCGGGATTAAGCGACATCTACGTTGCAGCAACCAGCGCCGAGGAATCCGGTACGGGCAGGTTAAGTGCCATCGATCCCGCTTCCGGAAAGATTCAATGGCAGGTACAAACCGATAAACCCCTGGTAGGAGGGGTAGCGACGAGCGCGGGAGGATTGGTGTTTGCGGGAGAAAGCAATGGTCAATTTACCGCCCGTGACGCAAGCGACGGTAGTTTGTTGTGGCAGTTCAACACGGGGGCCGGTGTCAATGCGCCGCCGGTCATTTACAAGGCGGGTGGAAAGCAATTTGTCGTGGTCGCTGCCGGAGGGCACCAGAAGTTCCAGTTTCCCCTGGGAGACGCGATAATCGCATTTGGCTTACCGGACAACTAACGTCTTTTCTCAGTATCTTTCAAGATCAAGAGTCAAGTTCTCTGCCTCCTTCAGGAAAATAGGGACAGCGACTATTAAAAATGAGAAACTACAAGAACACCGAACGTAAAAATCAGATGCCACACGTTGACGATTTGGTTCGGTGATCCACTTCGTTTCGCGTTTGAAACTGTGACTACCTGACGCCGAAGGAGGGGCGACTATGAGCGACGATGTGAACGCCGCAGACAAACACGGTATAACAGTCTTGATGAAAGTGTGCCAAGACGGCAGTCCCGAGGCCGTGCAAGCGTTGATCGCGAAGGGCGCGCAGGTGAACGCCAGAGATGAATATGGCTGGTCGGCCTTAATGCGAGCGTCTCTGAGAGGCCGCCTCGAGGTCGTCCAGGCGCTGCTTGCTGCGGGCGCGTATGTGCACGTCAAATCTGACGGGGGCTGGACGGCCTTGATGCGAGCGGCTCTGGGAGGCCATCGCGAGGTCGTCCAGGCCCTGCTTGCGGCGGGCGCGGATGTGAACGTCCAACAGGACAATGGCGCAACGGCCTTGATATGGGCGTCTCAGGAAGGCCATCGCGAGATCGTCCAGGTGCTGCTCGCGGCGGGCGCGAATGTGAACGCCAAAACGAACAAGGGCGTAACGGCCATGATGATAGCGTTTAATAGGAGCGAGGACGAGATCGTGAAGCTCCTCAAGGAAGCCGGGGCAAAGGAATAGCCCTCAAGGAAGATTGCCAATGGCAATAGGGAGATCCAGGAGGGGTTCTAATGGCGCGTCTACTTATCGTCTGTCCAGAGCGCCTCATCCCACGCAAGGGCTTATGACAACGCGTCGCAGGCTCTTGCGTGATCGGTCGGGGAGATAGGTAACAACACAGTTCGGAGACGCAGGTGACGTCGCTTGTCGGATAGAGTAGGTGTGAGGCCAGCCGAGAAAGGAGTAATGCTCATGCCGGATAGTGGGGTACGGGTGGTGGCCCGCATTGTGGCTCGTCCCGGGAAGGAAGACGAACTCCGGGCCCTGCTGCAGGGCCTGATCGAGCCCACGCGCAGGGAGCCTGGGTGCGTGACGTATGAACTGCTTCAGAACAAGACGGATCCAGCCGATTTCACGTTTGTGGAGGAGTGGCGCAGTGAGGCAGATCTTGATGCGCACTTGCAGTCGGCACATTTAAGACAAGCTCGTTCCAGGTTATCTGAGCTGGCCGTTACCGATCCGGACATCCGCCGGTATACGGTTGTCGGGTAGCGACTCAGCGCATCGGTTGCCTGTCGCGTACTCTTTTTGTTAATATCCGACTCGATGATGTTATACCAACCGTTTCCTTTGACAGACTCAGGGCGAACGGTTGGAATGTCGAAGTTCTCACCATGAACGGATTCCCGTTAAGGGGTGGAGTTGATGACAGAACCTGAGATGCCACGCACGAAGAAGACCGGATACGATCCCTACGGGATTGAAGAGCGTTGGGCCAAGGTCTGGGAGGCGACCGGCTCGAGCCACGTCGATGAGTCCTCGCCGAAGCCGCCGTATGCCATCGTGATCCCTCCGCCCAATATCACCGGCTTCCTGCATATCGGCCACGCCATGAACAACACGCTTCAGGATATCTTGATTCGATGGCGGCGGATGCAAGGGTATAACGCGCTCTGGATACCCGGTACCGACCATGCGGGCATCGCGACTCAGAATGTGGTTGAGCGACAGCTCCAGGAAGAGGGGCGTCGGCGCGAGGATCTTGGCCGCACCGGGTTCGTGGACCGGGTCTGGCGGTGGAAGGCGGAATCCGGCGGGACGATTATCCGCCAGCTCAAGCGGCTTGGTGCCTCCTGCGACTGGGAACGGGAATGTTTCACCATGGATGAGGATCGCCAGCAGGCGGTCCGCGAGGTGTTCGTGCGGCTGTACGACGATGGGCTGATCTACCGAGGCGAGCGGCTGATCAATTGGTGCCCCCGATGCCAAA
This sequence comes from Candidatus Methylomirabilis sp., assembly GCF_028716865.1. NCBI lineage: Bacteria > Methylomirabilota (SeqCode) > Methylomirabilia (SeqCode) > Methylomirabilales (SeqCode) > Methylomirabilaceae (SeqCode) > Methylomirabilis (SeqCode) > Methylomirabilis sp. (SeqCode). The sequence continues at coordinate 36,409 of NZ_JAQUOY010000004.1, forward strand.
CAGCGCTCTCAGACATCGAGGTAGAGTACGAAGATACGCAGGGGTCGCTCTACCATATCAGGTATCCCATGGCGGATGACCCTGAGACTGCGCTCATCGTTGCCACCACAAGGCCAGAGACGATGTTGGGAGACACCGCCGTTGCTGTTCACCCGGATGACGCGCGATACAACCGATTGATTGGTCGTCAGGTGAGGCTGCCACTGACCGGGCGGACCATCCCGGTGGTAGGCGACTCGATTCTGGTAGATCGGGAGTTTGGCACCGGTGCTGTCAAGATTACGCCGGCGCACGACTTTAACGATTTTGAGGCAGGGGAGCGACACGGCCTGCCGCGGATTGCCCTTTTCACCAGAAAGGGAAGAATCTCACCCGCAGTGCAACCGGAAGCGCGAATAGATCCTGCACTTTTCAAAGAGGTCGGAGGTAAACCGGTTGCGGTCGCGCGTGAGAGGGTACTGGATCGGTTGCGTCAGGAAGGATTACTGGAGAAGGTGGAACCGCACCTGCATGCGCTCGGGAAGTGCTACCGCTGCAGGAGCGTGGTGGAGCCGTTCCTCTCGACGCAATGGTTCGTGAAGGTCAAGCCGCTGGCAGAGCCCGCTATCCGGGCGGTGGAGGATGGGAGGACCAGGTTTGTCCCGGAACATTGGGAGAACACCTACTTTGCCTGGATGCGGAACATCAAGGACTGGTGCATCTCGCGTCAACTCTGGTGGGGACACCAGATTCCGGCCTGGTACTGCAAGGGATGTGACGCGGACAATATCTTCGGGGTACGTACAGGGGTGGAGTCTGGGCCAGGTCGTCCAGTGCTTTCGACGGAAGTGTGGGCTTTCGCCCCTGAAGCGCGGCCGATTGTCTCGGCGGAACGGCCTGCCGGTTGCCCCCGATGCGGCAGCCAGCAGCTTATCCAAGATCCCGATGTCCTCGACACCTGGTTCTCATCGGCCCTCTGGCCATTCTCAACGATGGGATGGCCGAAGCAGAGCGAACTGCTCACACGCTTCTATCCCACCTCGACCCTGGTGACCAGCTTCGATATCATCTTCTTCTGGGTCGCCAGGATGATGATGATGGGGCTCAAGTTCAGAGAAGATGTCCCGTTCAGGGAGGTCTATATCCATGCCCTGGTGCGCGATGCTGAAGGGCAGAAGATGTCAAAGTCGAAGGGGAACGTAATTGACCCCCTCGAGATTATCGATAAATATGGCGCCGATGCGTTCCGATTCACCCTGGCCGCGCTTGCCGCGCAAGGTCGCGACATCCGGCTCTCGGAGGAGCGGATCGAGGGGTATCGCCATTTCTGCAATAAGCTGTGGAACGCCAATCAGTTTCTCGCCCGACACCTGCCGCTCCTGGAAGGCTCCCTTCCGCCCGTAAGCTCCCTCTCCCTTGATCTGGCTGATCGGTGGCTGCTGAGCCGCTTGCACGAACTCATCGGGTCGGTCACAAAAGCATTGGAAGAGTACCGATTCAATGAGGCCGCGTCGGCGCTCTACCAGTTCGTCTGGCACGAGTACTGCGACTGGTATGTAGAGATCGTCAAGGCCCGCCTTTCCTCGGATGCAAGCCGGGAGCAGCGACTGGCCGGGGTCGCCCTGCTGTGCCTGGGACTGGATACTGCATTACGCCTGCTGCACCCGTTTATGCCGTTTATTACCGAAGAGATTTGGCAGCAACTGCCGCAGCATGGGAGTAGTCTGATGGTCGCTGAGTGGCCCAAGGGGGACCCTGGCTGGCAGGATGCCAACGCCGAAGCGTCGATAAACTTCTTAATGGATCTGGCGCGGGCGACCCGCGATCTGCGTTCAGACCTGGAGATCGCTCCTTCGAAGTCGATCCGGCTTGTGCTGCGGACCTCTTCTGACACTGACGACAGAGCGATAGATGCGATCATGCCGTACCTCGTCGCGCTCACGCGTGCGGAGCAGGTCACCTCCGGCCAGCACCTGGATCGACCTTCACCGGCCGCGGTGGCCTTGGTGGGCGGCATTGAGGTGCATCTGCCGGTGGACGACCTATCGGTCTTTGCAGTCCGGCAGCAGAAGCTGCAGCGGGAGTTGGAAAAGCTGGAGCAGGAGCTTGCAAGGGTGGATAAGAAATTGAACAATCCTAACTTTCTGTTGAAGGCGCCGGAGGAGGTGGTGACCAAGGAGCGGGAAGAGCATACCCGGCTCATGAATACCAGGAACAAGCACCTTCAGCATCTTGAACGAATCGAGCAGTTCTTACGATAGGGGATGAGGCTTGAGGAGGCCGTGAAGAGCCCTCAGGAGATCTTGGCGCCGCTAGACGAGTCGGCAATCCGGGCCGGCTTGGTTACGCGGCGGATCGGGACCACGATCCACCTGTTCCAGGAGGTCGATTCGACCAACGACGAAGCGGTGGCGCTGGCCAGCCGTAGCGAGGCGGAGGGGGCGATCGTCATTGCGGAGGCGCAGCGGCGGGGGCGCGGTCGGCTGGGCCGTCGGTGGCAGTCGCCCAGGGGGTTGGGTCTGTATCTCTCTGTCATCCTGAGGCCGACGATCCCGCCACACGGTGCGCCCGTACTCACCCTCATGGGTGCGGTAGCAGGAGTCGAGGCCATTGAGCGGACGACAGGGCTCATCACGGCGCTCAAGTGGCCGAACGATCTGATTGTGCATGGGCGAAAGGTGGGGGGCATGCTTAGCGAGATGGCTGTAGAAGGCTCCCGCCTCCTGCATGTCATCCTGGGGATCGGCATCAACGTGAATCAGACCGAGGCAGACTTCGATGGGGAACTGCGTCAGACTGCCGGCTCGCTCCGAGTTGAGGCCGGCCATCCCGTAGATCGAACAGCGATAGTGCGGTCATTCTGTGAGAGCCTCGACAGTTGGTACGAGCGGTTCTTATCCGATAGTTCCCTGCCTATTCTTGAGCATGTCAGGCGCCGCTGTCTGACCTTAGGTCGGCAGGTCACGGCTCGCTCCGGCGATCAGGAGATATCCGGTCTTGCAGTCGAACTGGAAAGTGATGGTCGACTGGTGATCCGGGACGCGAGGGGCGCATTACATCACCTGCTTGCCGGTGATGTGACGCTGACGGGGTAGAGACGAATGTTACTCGCGCTGGACGTGGGAAACACCAATACGGTGGTTGGGGTGTTTGAGGGTAAGGAACTCAGGGTGCACTGGCGCCTCAGCACCCGGCGTGAGGGGACCGGAGACGAGTACGGGATGTTGATCAGAAATCTGTTACTCCTCGCCGGGCTGGAACTGGACCAGATCTCAGCCATCATCATCGCTTCGGTGGTCCCGCCGCTTCAGTCATCATTGGAAGAGATGGCCCATCGCTACTTCCGGATCGTTCCCCTGGTTGTCGGTCCGGGGATCAAGACCGGCATGCCGATCCTGTACGACAGTCCGCGGGAGGTGGGTGCCGACCGGATCGTCAATGCGGTAGCCGCATTCGAGATCTACGGCGGCCCGGCGATTGTGGTGGATTTCGGCACTGCCACCACCTTTGATGCGGTCTCGGCCAAAGGGGAGTATATCGGAGGCGTCATCGCTCCCGGTATCGGGATCGCCGCCGAGGCCCTTTTTGAGCGGACAGCTAAGTTGCCACGGATCGATATCGCCAGGCCGAACACTGTGGTGGGAAAAACGACGGTGGCCAGCATGCAATCCGGCCTGTTCTTCGGTTATCTTGGGCTGGTTGAAGGGATCGTGATGCGGATGCGTGAAGAGATGGGGGGCGATCCCATCGTGATCGGTACTGGAGGTCTTGCCCACCTGATTCTCGCGGAGTCGTCAAACGTCAAGCATGTGGACCCGCTGCTCACGCTGACCGGCCTACGGATTATCTATGAACGCAACATGTAGGGGCGCCCCTGTGGACGCTCTCACGTGCTGTTACCCTAAACCCTATCCCCTACACCCTGTTTTTATGCCTCTCGCTTCATCCCGCAGTGAGGGCACGCGATCCAGTCTTTTTGGAGCGGTTGGCGGCACTGGCTGCAGACGATCTTGTCGGGGGGCGCAGTCGTATCCTCTTTTTGGGGCGCCTCGATCGACTTCTTAAACTCGCGGATTGCCGTCCCGAGGGAGCTGCCAATCTGGGGGAGTTTTCCGGCCCCAAAGATAATGAGTGCGATCAAGAAGATGACCAACAGTTCAGGCATACCCAGACCGAACATCGCATCCTCCAATCAGCGCATAATTATATTCTCACCCTACTTATGGTGAGTACCATATTGAGCAAAGGAATTCAATAAAAACCGAGGAATCTCAGAAAGGACTCATGACATCTTCCCACGGCTGGTGTTTTTCCCTTGACAAATTTCGCTCTCCTCATTACCCTATAATGGCTCTGGAACCGTAATCGTGAGAGGAGAAAGCTGACACATGGCGAAGACGATTCATGCGCATGTCGACGATATCGATAGGCGGTGGCACCTGATTGACGCGTCGGGACGGGTACTTGGGAGGCTGGCGACCGAGGTGGCCGTGCTCCTGCGAGGGAAGCATAAGCCGATCTTCAGTCCGCACCTGGACACCGGGGATTTCGTGGTAATTGTGAATGCTGAGCGAGTGGTGTTTACGGGCAAGAAGCTGAAGGATAAGGTCTACTACCGCCATTCGGGCTATCCTGGCGGGCTGAAGACCACCACGGCTGAGCAGATGCTGAGGGCCCACCCAACGCGAATCCTGGAGGCCGCTGTCCGCGGGATGTTGCCCAAAACGAAGTTGGGCGATGCGCTGTTCCGCAAACTCAAAGTGTACGCCGGCCCTGATCATCCACATGCGTCACAGCGGCCGACACTATTGGTTAAAACGACCGTAAAGGAGGGATAAATCTCAGCTATGCCAGCGGAAGGTGCGTTGTTGTATGGAACTGGCCGGCGAAAGTCGTCTGTCGCGAGGGTGTGGCTTTCGCCCGGTGATGGGAAAATGATGGTTAACCGGCGGCCCCTGCAGGAGTACTTCAACCGTCCGACTAATCAAACCCTGGCTGTTCAGCCCCTGAAGACGGTAGGGGTGGAAGGGAAGTTCGACCTGCGTGTCAACGTGTCCGGCGGAGGGTTGACCGGCCAGGCTGGCGCCGTTCGACTTGGCATCGCCCGGGCACTCCTGGTCGTGGATGCTTCCTTGCGGTCGTCGCTTCGAAAGGCGGGGCTCCTGACGCGGGATCCTCGAGTGAAGGAGCGGAAGAAATATGGCCAGAAGGGAGCCCGCGCACGGTTCCAATTCTCAAAGCGCTAATTGGTGTCTTGTATATCGAGAAGGAAGGTCCGTCGCGACCTTCCTTTTTGTTTTTAGGAGGTAACTACTCAGGCGGATAGGCTGAAGGCTGAGGACTGAAGGCTATGAGATCTTGAAGGGCTCGATTCGTGCCTTGCGAGATAATTTACGGCCTTCAGCCTTCAGCCTAAACCCCTGCGCTGTTACGCTATTGCCATGAAACAACAAATGGACGATGCAGGACGTAAGATTCGGGTGGCGGTGGTCGGAGCCAGCGGCTATACCGGTGTGGAGCTTCTCCGTCTCCTCATCAACCATCCGGCTGTGGAGATCACCGCGCTTACCTCGGAGAGTTATGCGGATTCGTCGATCGAAGAGGTATTCCCCAGCCTCTTTGGCATGCTTACGCTGACATGCAAAAAGTTCGACCCGCGTGAGGTGGCGAAGCAGGCTGACCTGATCTTCCTGGCCGTGCCCCACAACACCGCAATGACCGCCGCAGCCGAGTTGCTGCCCTTAGGCAGAAAGGTCATTGATCTAAGCGCCGACTTTCGTCTACGCGATCCCGCCGTCTATCGCCAGTGGTACGGCGTAGACCATGCGGCGCCGGAGCTGTTGAAAGAAGCGGTCTATGCCCTTCCCGAGTTCTACCGCCAGCAGCTTACCACCGCACGACTGGCGGCGGCGCCCGGCTGCTACCCCACGGCGGTCCTGCTCGGACTACTCCCCCTGTTCAAACGGGAGGTTATCGATCCGGACTCTCTGGTCATTGACGCGATCTCCGGCGCTTCGGGCGCAGGGCGGAAGCCGGACCTTCCGCTGCATTTCGCCGAGCTTTATGGCAATTGTAAGGCGTACAAGGTTGCGTGCCACCGGCATACGCCGGAGATTGAGCAGGAACTGAGCTGTTGCATCGGTCGAGAGGTACAGGTCACGTTCACGCCGCACCTGGTGGCAACAGTCCGAGGGATCCTGGCCACCATCACCGCCACGTTCGTGACCTTCAAAGACGCGGAGGAACTCCGCACACTCTACCGGGAGTGCTACCAGAACGAGCCATTCGTGAGAATCCTCCCTAAAGGCCGGTTGCCTGAGACCAAGCAGGTACGCGGTTCCAACCTCTGCGACATCGGTCTCGCCGTTGATGCCAGGACGCGACGCGCCATCGTCGTGGTGGCCATCGACAATCTCGTGAAGGGTGCCTCGGGACAGGCGATCCAGGCGATGAACGTAATGATGGGTCTCGACGAACGGACGGGGTTGCAACTCGCCCCGCTCTTCCCCTAAGCCAGGCCAAGGCTTTCCGTCTATGAAACAGTCAACGATACGGGACATCCCAGGGGGGGTTACAGCGGTCAAGGGTGTCCGGGCTGCCGGAGTTTGCTGCGGCATCAAACAGTCCGCGCTTGACCTCGCCCTCATCGCATCGGATCGGCCCGCCACCGTGGCCGGGGTTACGACGAGCAATCGGTCCAAGGCTGCGCCGGTCCTCCTCTGCGAGCGTCAACTGAAGGGCGGCAGATTCTCCGCAGTCGTGGCCAATAGCGGTAATGCAAACGCCTGCACGGGATCTCAAGGCGAACGGGACGCGGCGCAGATGCGCGATCGGCTTGCCCGGATTCTCGACCGTCCGGCAGGCGAAATCTTTGTTGCCTCCACCGGGGTGATCGGCAAACGACTTCCGATCTCCAAGGTCCTCTCGGGGATTCGCAAGGGCTTTGAACGTCTTTCGGTCGAAGGTGGCGAGGCGGCGGCCAGGGCTATCATGACCACAGACACCCATCCAAAGCAGGCAGCGGTCAGCCTTGAACTGGATGGGAAACCCGTCATAATCGGCGGAATGGCAAAGGGGTCCGGGATGATCGCGCCCAATCTGGCCACGATGCTCTGTTTCGTCGGCACCGATGCCCAGGCTTCCGCCCCGCTTTTGCGCCAAGTTCTGCGGCGGGCAGTCGGGAATACCTTTAACGCCATCACGGTGGATGGCTGCATGAGTACGAATGATATCGTGTTGCTGTTTGCCAATGGGATGAGCGATGCGCCGCCCCTGAAAGCCGGCACTCCGAAGTTGGTTGCGTTTGAAGAGGCACTTTCTCAGATTCTCTCTCGCCTGGCCCGAATGATTGTGAAGGACGGAGAAGGGGCGACCAAACTCATTCGTGTAGAGGTGAGAGGATCGCGGACGGCGCACGATGCCGGGATTGCAGCGAAGGCGGTCGCCGACTCCGCCCTTGTCAAGACGGCCTTCTTCGGGGAGGATTGTAATTGGGGGCGGATCATGGCCGCCCTCGGCGCCTCGGGGATCCGATTCGACCCCAGCCGCGTGGAGATCGCGCTGGATACGATCCCCGTGGTCCGGAATGGGGTCGGTCTGGGGGAAGCGGCAGAGCGGCGGGCGGCCGCACGAATGCGCCGACCTGAGTTCGACCTGACCATTCACTTGCACGCAGGCACAGGCGAAGCGATTGTCCTGACCACCGATATGAGTGAAGCGTATGTCAGGATCAACGCTGGGTATCGGAGCTAGCGTAGCGCGTCTAACGCTTCCCTACATATTCCGTTCACCCTGAGCCTGTCGAAGGGTCAATGAGGATTTGCAAGGCAGACTCTATTGGGCCTGTTTTCTCTTGCCCGGATCTATTCTAACGTGGTATAAATACTGGCTATTGACGAATCAAGAACTGGTACACACTTCACACGTCCTCTGATCCCTGAAAGGGTGCCCCCACCAGTAGCGGAGGGGTCTTTCAGGGAGGTGACGAGGGCGGAGGCCACAACCCAGAGGGCTGCTTGAGCAGCTCAGTCGAACGGAGGAGCGGCGTGACGACGGTTACGGTGACCATCAAAGAGCTATTGGAGGCGGGGGTCCACTTCGGGCACCAGACCAAGCGCTGGAACCCGAAGATGAAGAAGTTTCTGTTTGGAGAGCAGAACGGTATCTACATCATTGATCTGCAAAAAACCCTGAAGAAATTTCACGAAGCTATCGAGTTTGTCAGCGGTGTGGCAACCGACGGTTTGCCGGTCGTATTCGTCGGAACGAAAAAGCAGGCCGCCGATGTGATCGAGCAGGAGGCCACTCGGTGTGAACAATTCTTTGTGAACCACCGCTGGTTGGGCGGGACCCTCACCAACTTTCAGACCGTCAGGAAGAGCGTGGGTCGGCTGCGCCACATTGAAGAGATGGAGGCCAAGGGCGAGTGCGAGCGTCTGACAAAGAAAGAGGTTGCAAAGCTGCAACGGGAGCGACAGAAGCTTGAATATGCCTTAGGGGGAATTAAGGGGATGGATCGACTGCCCGGCGCGATCTTTGTGATCGACACCAAGAAAGAGCGGATCGCCGTGTGCGAGGCGAGGCGCCTCGGGATTCCGGTCATAGCCGTCGTGGATACGAACTGCGACCCCGACGAGGTGGACTATCCGATTCCCGGGAATGACGATGCCATTCGGGCCATTCGACTGATGGCGGTCCGCATGGCTGACGCCATTCAGGAGAGCCGAGCCGTGCGGCTGAAGGCTGCCGAGGAATTGGCTGTTGCGGAAGTCCAGCCGGTCCCTCCATCAGAAGAAACGAGTCCGACTGAAGCGCCCCTGGAGATCCTCCAACAGATCTAAGATTGAGCAAAGCGATCCGCTTTAAGTGGAGAAGGCTGAAGGTAGATAGGCTGAAGGTTGTTAGGTAGTTCTCCTTCAGCCTTCAGTCTAAATGCCTAACTGCTGAGCGCTATTTTTCAAGGAAAGAGGGTGAGGATGTCAGCGACAATTCCGGCGACGTTGGTACGAGAGTTACGTGAAAGAACTGGTGTGGGATTCATGGAGTGTAAGACCGCGTTGGCTGAGGCGAACGGGGATCTGGAGAGAGCTACGACGCTACTCCGCGAAAAGGGGTTGGCCTCAGCCTCGAAGAAGATGGGACGAACGGCCTCTGATGGTCTGATAGTCTCGTACATTCACGGCGGCGGGAAGATCGGTGTGCTGTTAGAGTTGAATTGTGAAACTGACTTTGTGGCCAGAACTGACGAGTTCGTGTCGCTTGCCAAAGACATCGCGATGCAGGTGGCCGCGGCGAACCCATCGTATATCCGCCGGGAGGAGGTGCCGGCCGAGCTCCTTGAAAAAGAGCGGGGGATCCTCATGACGCAGGTACAATCCTCCGGCAAACCCGCAAAGATCATCGATCAGATCGTCCAGGGGCGGCTGGAAAAGTTCTTCAGCGAGATCTGCCTCCAGGAGCAGCCTTTCATTAAGACTCCTGAAGTCAAGGTTGAGGATCGGATCAAGGAAGTCATCGCAAAGGTCGGAGAGAATGTTGTCATCCGACGCTTCAGCAGGTATCAACTGGGCGAGAAGGTGGAGTGCGAAGCGTAACCGGATCGCACCCGGCCTCCGGGGACTCCCGCGAAGGTGACATCATGGCGACGACAAAATATAAGCGGATCATGTTAAAGATCAGCGGTGAGGCCCTCGCCGGCGATGAAAAGTTCGGGATCAACCCCAGTGTGTTGAGCTTCCTGGCGGACGAAATTCGGGAAGCCCACGAGCTTGGGGTACAGGTTGCGGTCGTCGTGGGTGGAGGCAATATCTTTCGAGGGGTTGCCGCCAGCGCCGAAGGGATGGATCGTTCGTCCGGTGACTACATCGGGATGCTGGCGACGGTCATTAACGGCCTCGCTCTGCAGGACGTGCTGGAGCGGAAGGGCGTCGCCACTCGAGTGCAGACTGCCATTGAGATGCGGCAGTTGGCAGAGCCGTTTATTCGTCGCCGGGCCGTCCGGCATCTGGAAAAGGGGCGGATCGTCATCTTCGTCGGAGGGACCGGGAACCCGTATTTCAGCACCGATACCGCCGCGGCGCTGCGAGCGATGGAGGTGGGGGCCGAGGTGGTCTTCAAGGCGACGAGGGTGGACGGTGTCTACACGGCGGATCCCCTGCTTGATCCCAGCGCTAAGAAGTTTGATGAACTGTCCTATATCGAGGTGTTGAACCGTCAGTTAAAGGTGATGGACTCAACAGCCATCTCGCTGTGTATGGATAATCTCTTTCCGATTGTCGTCTTCAACCTTCGCCAGCCTGGGATCCTCCGCCAGTTGGTCTTTGGTGAAAAGGTGGGGACGATCGTTCGTGGGAGTGAGAAGTGCTGAAGGAGATCCAAGCCAAGGCCGAGAAGGAGATGCGGAAGGCGATCGAGGCCACGCTGAAGGGCTTTAACGGCGTTCGAACCGGGCGAGCCTCGCTTGCATTGCTCGATGGTGTCATGGTCGAGGCCTACGGTTCTGCCGTTCCTCTCAATCAGGTTGGTACCTTGGCGGTGCCTGAGACGAGGCTGATCACCGTGCAGCCGTGGGATCCGTCGCTGCTGACGGCTATCGAGCGGGCGATCCTCAAATCGGACCTGGGGGTGACTCCGGGCAATGATGGCAAGGTCATCAGGATCGCGATCCCATCCCTGACCGAGGAACGTCGCAAGGATCTGGTCAAGGTGGTCCGAAAAATCGCCGAAGAGGGTCGAGTAGCGGTCCGTAACGCTCGTCGTGAAGCCAACGAATCGCTGAAACGACAAGAGCGGGAGAAGGAGGCCTCGGAGGATGATGTCAAGCACGGTGTGGACATGGTCCAGGATCTGACCAATCGATTGATCCACGAGATTGACGGGTTGCTGGCCAAGAAGGAAAAGGAAATTATGGAGTTTTAGGGGCTGTCAGCGGTCAGCTATGAGCTGATAGCTGAAAGCTGATCGCTGCATTCTATGCATCTGAAAAGGATCCTCAGCGCTGCCGCTCTTCTTCCAGCCTTTCTCCTGCTGGTTCAGTTCGGAACCGCCTTTCACTTCTTCTTGCTTATTACTCTCGCGATCCTGATTGGATTGTACGAGTTCTACGGGATGGCAAAGGCCGGTGGCTGGCGCCCGTTGACGTCCCTGGGGATGGGGAGCGGTCTGGCGCTGAGTTGCATGGAGTTCCTCGGGGCGCCGGCGCCTTGGCTGATATCGGTCCTGACGGGGGTAGTCATCCTCCTGCTAATCAGTCTCCTGGTAGGAGGGGCAGAGCCGAAAGAGGCCGTCTCGCGAGGGGCAATCACCCTGTTCGGCCTCATCTATGTTGCGGGACTGCTGAGCTTCCCGGCGCTCCTGCGGGCCATGGCGTCGGGACGCACCTATATCTTTTACCTGGTCTTGGTGACCTGGGCAGGGGATACCGGGGCGTTCTATGTGGGCTCACTCATGGGGAAGAGGCCGCTCTGTCCCTCGGTGAGCCCGCGCAAGACCGTGGAAGGGAGCGTGGGCGGACTTGTCTGTTCTGTGCTGGCTTCCGGTCTGGCCAAGTTCTGGTTTTGGGAGGAACTCGGGACTGTTGAGTGTCTTGTGATGGGAGTCGGGCTGGGAGTGATGGGCCAGATTGGGGATCTGTGCGAATCGATGCTGAAACGAGGTTTCGGGGTGAAGGATACCGGCGCGCTGATCCCGGGCCACGGTGGTATGCTGGATCGAGTGGATAGCCTCCTCTTCGCCGGGCCGGTACTCTATGTGGCTGCGCTGGCGGGGTGGGTGTGATGCCGGCCTTGCTGGCTGCGCTTTCAGCAGGGCTCCTCATCCTTGCGTTTCCGAAGCCCGACCTGGGGTGGCTGGCGTTCGTGGCCCTTGTCCCGTTGCTGTTGGCCATTCGCGGTCGGACTCCGGCTCGGGCTTTTTTTCTGGGGAGTCTTGCAGGATGGCTCTTTTATATGGTGAGTATCTCCTGGGTGACGCATTCGATGATGGTATACGGTGGCGTCCCGTTTGCTCTCAGTGCGCTTGCGCTGATCATCCTGGCAGCCTACCTATCGCTCTATATTGGATTGTTCGCGATGGGAACCGCTTGGATGGCAGGTGCGCCGTGGCCGCTTAACATTCTTGGCCCATCGGCCTTGTGGGTCGGATTGGAGTACCTGCGGGCCTATGCGCTGACGGGATTGCCCTGGATCCTCCTGGGGTATACGCAATACCGGCACAGCGTGCTCCTGCCGATTGCCTCCGTCGCGGGGGTGTACGGCCTATCGTTTGTTATCGCCCTTATCAATATCACCTTGATACAGATGGTCGGAGTCGCGCCTGCCCGTCTTCGGACAATCGTGCTCACCGGCGCAGTTGCGTTGTGCCTGATCTGGTCTCCTAAACTCCTGTCGCCGTCTCCTGCGTCGGCCGGCGCAGAACAGACGCTTGGGGTCGCCCTCGTGCAAGGCAACATCGATCAGGGGCTGAAGTGGGATCCGACGATGCAGGCCACCACCATCGAGCGGTATCGCAGCCTCAGCCTGGAGGCAGCCAAGCATACCCCGACCCTCATTGTGTGGCCTGAAACCGCCGCTCCTTTCTTCCTTCGGTATGAACCGGCGTTGCGAGACCGCATCCTGGACATCGCCGCTGAGACCGGTAGCTACCTCCTGGTAGGCAGCCCGGATGCGGAGCCGGCTGCGGCTGCGGATGGCGGTACCCGCTATCGCAACAGCGCGTTCCTGATCTCTCCCAAGCGGGAACTCCTCGGCAAGTACGACAAGATTCACATGGTTCCCTTTGGGGAGTATGTCCCTCTCAAGTCGGTCCTCTTTTTTATCAACAAACTGGCGTATGGGATCGGTGATTTCGAAGGGGGTCGGACCTATACCGTGTTTGACACCCCGGGCGGCCGTTTCGCAGTTACCATCTGCTACGAGGCGATCTTTCCGGATCAGGTTCGACGCTATGTGAAAGAAGGGGCGGAGTTCCTGGTTAATATTACGAACGATGCCTGGTTCGGCCGCTCGGCTGCCCCGACCCAGCATCTGGCAATGGCTGTTCTTCGGGCCGCTGAAAATCGCCGATACCTGGTCCGAGCGGCCAATACGGGGATTTCCGCTATTGTGGATCCGAGCGGTCGGATCCTCCATGCCTCCGATCTCTTTGTACCTACCGTCATTACAGACCAGATCCGCGTGGAGCGAGCGCAGACGTTTTATACCCGTTACGGCGATCTCTTTGCGTGGATCTGCGTCATCTTTACTGTCGTAGTGTTTATGGCAACGTGGGCCCGGAGTGCCGTGAGAATCACTCCGGTGTCTGCTGTCGCTTCACAAAGGAGGATGCAATGATCGCAGAGTATGCGCGCACACTCGATGGTTTGAAGGACAAGCTGCACACCCTCCGGGACTATCTTTGACGTCGCGGGGAAACAGGCGCGTCTGGCCGCGATTGAAGAGCTGCTTCACTCGCAGGAATTCTGGGCCGACACCTCCCGCGCTCGGGAGATCATGAAGGAGCAACGCCCACTCAAGGAGATTGTTGACCAGGTAGATTATCTCGAGCGTGAGCTCGAAGAGGTGACGATCTTGCTCGGTCTGTTGCGGGAGGAAGAGGACCCGCAGACCCTGAAGGAGCTGGGAAGCTCACTTCAGCGCCTAGAGGATCAGGTCACTGCGCTCGAGTTGACGGCTGTCATGACGGGAGAGTACGACTCGGGCAATGCGATCCTCTCCATCAATCCGGGCGCCGGCGGCACTGAGTCGCAGGATTGGGCACAAATGTTGTTGCGAATGTACCTGCGTTGGGCGGAAGCCGGCGGCTATAAGACCGAGGTCATTGACCTGCTCCCTGCGGAGGAGGCCGGGATCAAGAGCGCCACGGTGACGGTGACGGGCCAGTATGCCTATGGCCGCCTGAAAGCCGAGATTGGGGTCCACCGTCTGGTGCGCATCTCGCCGTTCGATGCCAACCACCGCCGTCACACCTCCTTTGCGTCGGTGTTCATCTACCCTGAGATCGATGAGACCATCGATGTGGCGATTGACGAGAAGGATCTTCGCATTGACACCTACCGCTCCAGCGGGGCAGGCGGGCAGCATGTGAACGTGACCGACTCTGCGGTGCGGATCACGCACCTGCCGACGGGCATTGTCGTGTCCTGTCAGAATGAGCGCTCGCAGCATAAAAATAAGGCCATGGCCATGAAGGTCCTGCGCGCCAGACTGTACGACCACTATCGTCGGGAGCAGGAGAAGGAAATGGCTAAGCTCGAAGGCGAAAAGAAGGACATTGCGTGGGGCAGCCAGATCCGTTCCTACGTCCTGGCCCCTTACCAGCTTGTGAAGGACCACCGGACCAGCCTGGAAACCGGCAATGTTGAGAAGGTCCTGGACGGAGGGATCGAGCCGTTCATCGATGCCTTTCTGCTGAAAGGGCGACAGGTGTCCGGTGCGGCGAAATGAAATCTGCTGCCCAATTGTGGGAAACGAAAATCGGTTGACAGCTTCCTGTCGTTTTTTATATAAAGGCGCTACCCCCTCAACGCTCATCGGGTGTTCGTAGTTCGTGACCGGAACAACACTGGAAAGGATGCGGCTCGATGGCGAAGAAGTTTTACACGGTCCTTATCCTTCCCGATGCCAGCTCTCAGATCCGAAGGTTCCATATCGCCAAGCCCCTCTTCAGCGCGCTCACCGTCATCGCAGGCCTCGTTGTTGTCGCTCCGTTGTTTCTGACCTATCAGTCGGTAAGCCACACTGGTTATATTCTGGAACTTCGGCAGCTTCGAACAACAGCAAACGAGCAGGCTAATCTGCTGATAGGAGAAGGGGGCAGGTGATAAGGATTATGAAGGTATCAAATAAGCAAATAATATCTTTGCTGACTTTGTTTATTGTTACTTTTTTATTTGCCAGAGCGACCTTGGCCCAGCAGGTTAGTCCGGAGATACCAATAACCCTGGCAGAAAATAAGCAGCATTTTCCTACGGCTGCCTATGATTCGGTCAACAACAGACACCTCATAGTATTCAAAACCCAAAGGCATGATGGTCAATACGACTATGACGATGTCCATGGGCAATTGATAAAGGCAGATGGGAGTGTATATGGAAACATATTCCCGGTAAGTATATCGGGCGTTGATTCTATTAATGGAGAACTCATATATCCGGCAAGCGGTGAAGCCTCATTTTCCGTCGCTTTTGATTTCTTAAGCAGGAAATATCTCATAGCTTACAGTGATCGGAGCGGCAACCCGAAACTGGTGGGTCAATTGTTGGATGCGGATGGGAAAAAGGTTGACAATCTTTTTTTGATTGGGTCGGGACTCTCCAGTGGTGCTCGCGTGACCTATGATTCCGTTGAGCGGCGCTTTTTGGTGGTCTGGTCGAGTGAGAATCGCATCAACGGTCAGTTGGTGGACCCCCATGGAGTGCTCATTGGTAACGCGTTTCCCATATCCTCCCTGACCGGCAGGGTTCAGATCGACCCCAGCGTTGTGTTTGACCCTCCCAACCATCAGTTTTTGATCATCTGGCGGGAGATGTACGACGAGGCTAGGTCGGGCGCTTCCTCCCTGCATGGGCAACGAGTGAATAGCGATGGCAGCCTTCAGGGAATCGAACTTATCCTGTCCAGCGAGATCAACTCCCACCTTTTCTCCGTTGGGATTGATCACCAAACTGGCAAGTTTCTAGTTCTCTGGAATAAGGGAGCCCCTTCTATCCCTGGCCATTCCAGCGACATCCTTGGTCAATTTTTCAATTCGGATGGTGCGTTTTCTGGCCTTCCTTTTCTTGTCTCTACCAGCATAGGAGCTGCCGGTCAAGGGACCCCTTCCGTAGTCTATGATGCTTCCCAACGACTTTTCCTTGCAGTGTGGGAGAGCGATCGAGTCGCGACCTCGTCTGCCACCATCGCCGGTCAGGTCATTTACCCCAGCGGGGAACTCTGGGGGAGCAACTTTAGCGTGACCCAATCCGGTCTTCAGGATCTTGCGACCCCCTCAATGTCTTTGAATACCTTAGATGACGATATCCTCCTGGTCTGGGGAGGTAGGACAAGTGAGGATGAGGGCGATATCTGGGGAGCCTTCCTAACGCTGCCAACCAATAATTCCTTATCTCTGAACAGTAGTGTCCCAACGTTGAATACGGAAAGTGCTTTAGCTGACAATCCCCCATCTCTGAATATAGCGGGGGGTTCCACTATTATCTGGGAAGCTGGAACGTATACTTATAAAGATGTCCTGATCACCGAGAACTCCACCCTGATCTTCAACGGGGCGGTCACCTTGAACGCGACGACCCTCACCATCGACCCCGGCTCGGCCATCTCGGCGGACGGCAGGGGGTATCCGGCTGGCCAGGGACCCGGAGCGGGTGTGACAGGTCAAGCTGGTAGCGGCGGGGCCGGCTATGGTGGGACAGGGGGTGATGGATACAAGGCAGCAGGCGGTACTATTTATGGTTCCGCTACGACACCGGAGGAGCTGGGGAGTGGTGGCGGAGGGGGCTCAAATGGGGGGGCAGGGGGGGGCGCCATCAAGCTGGCGGTGAATACCCTTGTGATCAATGGGAGTATCCGGGCCAATGGCGCCAAAGGTGTTGGGTACGAGGGGTTTGGCGGCAGTGGGAGCGGTGGGAGCATATACATTATTGCCCAGAGTCTAACCGGGTCGGGGAGCATCTCCGCCAACGGGGGCGCCTACAACTCCTGGCGGGGGGGACGCGGGGGTGGAGGCAGAATTGCCATCTACTACCAGACCTCCAGCTTTACCGGACAAGTCGAGGCCAAGGTCGGTGACAATGGCAATAGTGGTGAGAATGGGACGGTCGGGTTCTTTGACACCGTGAACAATGATTTCTATGCCGGCCATTCCTGGAGGTTTCAGGAGAACGATGGGCCGTTCAACTTTAGGAGGGTCATACTCAACAATTCCCAAGTCACCACTCAGGGGAATATCCGGTTAACCGCCAATGAGCTCATCATCGGGAACCATTCGAAGTTCACGCTAGGTGGCGATACCACCGTGGTGGAGGTGGACAAAGTCACGCTTCAAAGCAACTCCAGCTTCATCCTCACAGGCACGTCGCGACTGGTCACCAACTCCGTTGCGCTCGACGGGACGTCGTCGGTAACGACTGCGGGCGCTGAGAACATTGCGACCCCGTCTATCCGGATCGCAGGGGGCTCGACGATCACCTGGGCCCCCGGGGCCTACCAGTACGACAGCGTCCTGATCACCGAGAACTCCACCCTGATCTTCAACGGGGCGGTCACCTTGAACGCGACGACCCTCACCATCGACCCCGGCTCGGCCATCTCGGCGGACGGCAGGGGGTATCCGGCTGGCCAGGGACCCGGAGCGGGTGTGACAGGTCAAGCTGGTAGCGGCGGGGCCGGCTATGGTGGGACAGGGGGTGATGGATACAAGGCAGCAGGCGGTACTATTTATGGTTCCGCTACGACACCGGAGGAGCTGGGGAGTGGTGGCGGAGGGGGCTCAAATGGGGGGGCAGGGGGGGGCGCCATCAAGCTGGCGGTGAATACCCTTGTGATCAATGGGAGTATCCGGGCCAATGGCGCCAAAGGTGTTGGGTACGAGGGGTTTGGCGGCAGTGGGAGCGGTGGGAGCATATACATTATTGCCCAGAGTCTAACCGGGTCGGGGAGCATCTCCGCCAACGGGGGCGCCTACAACTCCTGGCGGGGGGGACGCGGGGGTGGAGGCAGAATTGCCATCTACTACCAGACCTCCAGCTTTACCGGACAAGTCGAGGCCAAGGTCGGTGACAATGGCAATAGTGGTGAGAATGGGACGGTGGTTAGGAATCCATCATTCGAGGAAGCCCCGGTCAGTTTGTCAAGCTTGTCTGAGAAGTCTTTTAGCGAGTCAAACTTCACTGAAATAATCTCATCAAAAAAAGGGATAATTGAGAATGTAACGGTCAGCGGACAGTTAAATGGAACGCTGAATTTTGCAAGTTTTGAAATGATCAGCGTTCAAACCGGTTCATTTGCCGGCAAAGGATTTTCTACCGGTAGATGGGAAGCAAATCTTGAGGGTGTTCCATATAAAGGTAACTGGCAAGGAGTACTTTATCTAAAAGAAGCCGAAAAAAGAATCTATCTAAACGGAATTATCTCTGGTGAAGTATCGGGAATTGTTGAGGGCTATCTAGTTGAATCTACGCCGGAAAGCAATATCTACGACAAATATCAGGCTACATGGAGATTTAATCGAGTTGGCACCAGGACTACCTCTGGGAAAATCAACTTGAATGGTACGGTCTCTTATCAGACAACCACTGAATATCCTTCAACTCAATTGTACGTTCTACAAAGTTCTATCGAAGGAACAGCTTTCGGGCACTATACGGGGCCATTGAGCACCGTTTTAACCCATGTGAGGGTGGCAGGCGGAACGAACCCTTACGATGGCGAAGGGTTCTCTTTTATTACCTATGTCTCTGATTCAGGCCAGGGTGAAGGTTGGACATATGATAGGCTTGTTGCTCCAGATAAAGTAGAGTTAAAAGGTATGTTTGGCAGTCCTCTGTTGGGCACTGTCAATGCAACCTTGAACGAAGCAGAAATATCAAGAAGCCTCCTTGTGACCATAGAGAGGTTAGGCTTGGGATTGCCACCTGGACCTGATTTGAAAGTTGTAACCTGGGGGCCAAGCAGGGTTAGCCCGGGACAAACAATAGATTACATTATAGAAGTGAGGAACGATGGAATTAAAGCAGCGGAAAATGTAACCGTAATCGATGAACTTCCATGGCAGGTAAGTCATGTTTCAAATACTGGTGAGGGAACTTACAAAGAAACTTCGAGAGAAGTAGTTTGGAATTTAGGAAGTCTTGGCGCAAGAAGCAAAACATTATTAACTACTAAAGGAGAAGTTGTTGGGGGATTGGAAGGTCATACTTTCTTTGAAAATATAGTACACATTCCTAAAATGGAGACAGCAGTAGAGGTTGATCCCACAATAGAGGAGTCTTACGAAGTTCTAGAGGCCAATCAAAATTATGGGAAAACAGATATCACATTTTCAACTTCTTCGGAACGCGGGGTTATCAATACGGAATTAAATATCACAGAAGTACCAAAAAAAATAGAGCCGGCTCTTGAAATAACTGAATCGAACAATTGGACAGAAGTCATCCTTAGATTATTGGTTCAAGCCAATTCTGAGAACCAGATAGAAATTAAACAGAAATTTACCGATAAGGCCAGAGATCTTCTTGAAAAATATGAAAACTACAAAGATCTCAGAACAGCCCAGAAAAAAAGACAAGATTTTCTAAATTGGCTATGGGGAAAAGGGTATATCAGCGAGACAAATTATAAAATGTTTACATCCAAAAATTCTGGAGGCTTTTGGACTAAATTTATTATCAATAATTTCAATTTTATGGAAAAATGGGCAGAAAAAGCAGGGTTCGATAAGTTTTTAGCACCTCAGATTGCTAAATATTTTACGAAGTCAGCCGATGCGGCGATAGATGGTTTTATTCACATTTACAATCCTCAACAGTTAGACGCAGCAATCAGATTTGAATGGGCTTATAGGTTTCCCCGAGGTTTGGATGGACCATCAAGTCTATCGGAAGCCAAAGAAATGTACTTAAAAGAAAAGTCCTTTGATATGGGTACCCATACAAATGAGGTAATCACTGCGCATGATCCAAACATCAAGTATGGCCCTGAAGGAAATGTTTCACCGGGGGAGAAATTAGACTATAAGGTTGAATATGAGAACGAAGGCGAAGGGATTGCCTTTGGCGTCTACTTCACCGATACCTTGGACCAAGACCTGAACGACTCGACCCTGGTCATTGGACCAGTTATCGATATCCAGACCGGCGCTCAAATCGCTCGCCCTGGAACGTATAACCCGCAAACCCGGACCATCACTTGGTTCGTGGGCGAAGTCGGCCCCGGTCATGGGGGGTACGCCGAATTGAGCGCTAATGTCCGCGGCGATGCCCCCAAGGGCACTGAGGTTATCAACTTTGCTACGGTTTATTTTCCCTCGGTCCCTGAAGTGACTAGAACCAATGGTATTGTGTCTATTGTAGGTTTAGATACCACGCCCCCGACGATTACGGCCTCAGTCTCCCAAGCACCCAACGCTGCCGGATGGAACAACACTAATGTGACCGTGACCCTTACGGCTCAGGACGAAGTGGGCGGTACGGGGGTCAAGGAGATCAGCTACTCGCTGAATGGAGCGCAGACTGGCGGGAATGCGGTGGCTGGAAGTAATGTCTCAGTGACAATCTCCGCTGAGGGGACTACCACCTTAACGTACTTCGCTAAGGATAACGCGGGGAACCAAGAGGCTCCAAAGTCCCTTACCATCCGAGTCGATAAGACTCCACCAATGGTCACGGCCAGCCGCACGCCCAACCCCAATGCCAGTGGGTGGAGCAATACCGATGTAGTGGTGAGCTTCAACTGCTCGGATGGGTTGTCAGGGGTGGAAAGCTGCTCTGCTCCCATGGTCCTGACGGCCGAAAGGGCAGGGCAGTCGGCCACAGGGACGGCAGAGGATAAGGCGGGAAACAAGGCTACCGTCATGGTGAGCGGGATCAACATCGACAAGACTCCACCGGTCATTTCTGGGCTGCCGGTCCCGGGCTGTACCATCTGGCCGCCCAACCACCGGCTGGTTCAGGTTGCCACGGTGACGGCCAGCGACGCTCTTTCAGGGCTGACCGCAGCTTCTCCGGCTGTAGTAGGGGTTAGCAACGAACCAGAATCAGGGTTAGGTGACGGAGATATTGCGTCAGATATCGTCATCACTGGTGGCACCGTTCAACTTCGAGCTGAGCGTTCGGGTACCGGCACGGGGCGGATTTATACGCTGACTGCCACAGCAAGCGATCTGGCGGGAAATCCTGCAACTGCCAGGGCGACATGTATGGTTCCCCACGATCAGCGGCAGAAGTGACGAATGTTTCTCCGGAGTTGTGCCCAGAAGGCTGTAGAAAAAGTGCAAAGGGCGTATTCACTCGATAGTTTGAGAACCCATCCGCATACCCGGCGTCTACCCCGCCTGCGATGAGTGCTGGCATAAAGATTTCTGCCTTTTATTGACGCGGGAGCTGGAGACCATGCGCTTGGACTGGTCTTATCTCCAACGAAAATCGGTTGACAGCTTCCCGTCGTTTTTGATATAAAGGCACACTACCCTCTTAGCGCTCATCGGTTGTTCGTAGTTCGTAACAGAAACAGACTGGAAAGGATGCGGCTCGATGGCGAAGAAGTTTTACACGGTCCTTATCCTTCCCGATGCCAGCTCTCAGATCCGAAGGTTCCATATCGCCAAGCCCCTCTTGAGCGCGCTTGCCGTCACCGCTGGGCTCATTTTCATTGCCTTTCTCTTCCTCATCTATCAGGCGGTGGGCCATACCGGTCACATGCTGGAGCTCCGTCAGCTTCGAACAACAGCAAACGAACAGGCCGACCTGCTACAGAAGTTTGAACATATCGAGAATCAAATGGCCAAGCTCAGGGAGTTTGATCTCCGTTTGCGGACGGCTGCCGGTCTGGAGGTGAAGGATGCGGAGAGTTCGATTGTTGGCGTGGGCGGGGCGGATACCTTAAGTTCGAGTGCCTTGATGGTGGCGGCTCTTGCTCATCAGACCTCACGCACTGACCCTGCGGCCAAGATCAGGACGAACAATCTGGGCGGGGAACTCGACCGCTTAAGCCGCGAGATGAACGATCGCAATAAGAGCTTTCAGGGTCTGATCGGATCGCTCGAGGCGAAGCGGAGCCTCCTGGCCTCTACCCCGACGATCTGGCCGGTCAAGGGATGGCTCACGGCCGGGTTCGGGCAGCGCCGCTCTCCCTTTACCGGGCAGCGACAGATGCACGAAGGAGTCGATATCGCGAATACCGTTGGGACACCGGTCATCGCCCCTGCCGACGGGATCGTCACGTATACGGGTCCGCTCGGCGGTTTCGGCGACGTGATCTCAGTCGATCACGGCCACAAGATCTCTACCTTCTATGCCCACTTGCAGCAGCACAAGGTATCCCAGGGTCAGCGGGTGAGAAGAGGGGATGTGATCGGCCTTGTGGGAGCAACGGGCCGCGTGACCGGGCCCCATCTTCACTATGAGATCCAGGTGAACGAGGCGCCGGTTGATCCAACCAAGTATGTTATCGACCCGGAAGCGGTAAAATTTCTCGGGAATGGTGAATCGGCCGAGTAGCGATCGGATTACTTGGTTGCAGATTGTGGATAAAAACCCCTAGAGAAACAGATCCTCTAGGGGTTTTTTGTTACTGATTCAAAAATGCCCCCGCCCGTGTCCTGAAATCCCCCCAACCCCTCTTTTCAAGGGGGAGAAGGGGGATTTGTATGCCGCTTTCGGATTGAAGGCTTCCCGCTTCTGTGGTAGTATCCGCTCGAAATCGCCTGTTAATAAGGAGGTGAGGACTCGAAGATGTTTATGAAGTTAGTATCTAAGGTCGTTGGAACAAAAAACGAGCGCGAACTCAAGCGAATCAAGCCGATGGTGGCTGCGATTAATGAGCTTGAGCCGACGCTGAAGGCGCTCTCGGATGATGATCTTCGCGACAAGACGATCGAGTTTAAGGAGCGGATCGCGCAGGGGGCAAGTGTCGACGATCTCCTCGTCGAGGCCTTCGCGGTCGTGCGGGAGGCCGGACGTCGCGTGCTCGCCATGCGCCACTTTGACGTCCAACTGCTTGGCGGCATCGTCCTGCACGAGGGCAAGATCGCTGAGATGGCGACCGGCGAAGGCAAAACCCTGGTGGCCACCCTCCCGGTCTATCTGAATGCCCTGGCGGGAAAGGGCGTCCACGTGGTGACCGTGAACGACTACCTGGCCAAGCGCGATAGCCAGTGGATGGGCGGCATCTACCGATTCCTCGGCCTCTCCGTGGGCCTGATCCAGCACGACATGGACGACGCGACCCGCAAACGGTCCTATGACGCCGATGTCACCTACGGGACCAACAACGAATACGGCTTTGATTACCTCCGAGATAACATGAAGTTTGCCGCCGCGGAGTTCGTGCAGCGAGAACTGCACTATGCCATTGTGGATGAGGTGGACTCAATCCTGATCGATGAGGCCAGAACGCCGCTCATCATCTCCGGGCCGGCGGAGGAATCGACCGAAAAGTACTATCAGATCGACCGAATCATCCCACGACTGAAGCAGGGGGCCACCATTGTGGGTGGCAAGATGTACGAGGCCGAGGCTCAGGTATCCGGGGATTATATGGTCGACGAAAAGGCGAAGTCGGTCGCCCTGACCGAGAGCGGTGTCGCCAAGGTGGAGAATCTGCTGGGGATCAAGAACCTCTACGACCCGGCCCATATGGACTTCGTCCACCACGTCCAGCAGGCGCTGAGGGCGCATGTCCTGTACAAGCTGGACGTCGACTATGTGGTCAAGGATGGTGAGGTGGTGATCGTCGATGAGTTCACCGGCCGCCTGATGCCCGGGAGACGTTGGAGCGACGGGCTCCATCAGGCGGTTGAGGCCAAAGAGCGGGTGAAGATCGAACGGGAGAACCAGACCCTGGCCACCATCACCTTCCAGAACTACTTCCGGATGTACACCAAGCTGGCGGGGATGACCGGGACGGCCGATACAGAGGCGGCTGAATTCGCCCAGATCTACAATCTCGACGTAATGGTGATGCCGACGAACCAGCCGATGGTCCGAACCAACTACCCGGATGTCATCTACAAGAGCGGACAGGAAAAATACGATGCCGTTGTGGAGGAGATCGCCGAGTTGCACAAGACCGGCCGGCCGGTCCTGGTCGGGACCACTTCGATTGAGAAGAACGAAAAGCTCTCGGCTCTCCTGAAACGAAAGGGGATCCCCCATCAGGTGCTGAACGCCAAGCAGCACGAGCGGGAGGCGGAGATCGTAGCTCAGGCCGGTCGCTTCAAGGCGGTTACTATCGCCACCAATATGGCCGGTCGAGGGACCGACATTCTTCTGGGTGGCAATCCGAAGTTCCTGGCGGCGGAGCGGCTCCAGCGAGGTGAGGCGCCGGAGGAGAAGGTTGATCCTCAGGAGCGTGCCAACACCCTGACTGAGGTCCGTCAGATGCAGCACTATGGCCTGCTGGATTTGTCGGTGAACGCCGAGGAGTATGCCGCGGCGCTGACCGTCGTTCACAAGCAGACCGAGGCCGAACACCAGCAGGTGGTCGCCCTGGGCGGCATGCACATCATCGGGACCGAGCGCCATGAGGCCCGACGGATCGATAATCAGCTCCGGGGGCGCGCCGGTCGTCAGGGCGACCCTGGCTCATCCCGCTTTTATCTGTCGCTGGAGGACGATCTCCTGCGCCTGTTCGGGTCCGACCGCATCAGCAGCATCATGGAGAAGCTGGGGATGGAGGAGGGGGAACCGATTGAGCACGGCATGGTCACCCGCGCGATCGAGACGGCTCAGAAGCGGGTAGAGGCCCACAACTTCGAGATCCGCAAGCATCTTATCGAGTACGACGATGTCATGAATACGCAGCGGAAGATCATCTACGCCGAACGCCGCAAGATCCTTGATGGAGAGGGCCTTCAGGATACCTTGGCGGAGATGCGGGGCGAGGTGATCGACGAACTGCTCTCGCTGTACGCCAATGAGGAGAGCTACGCCGAGCAGTGGGATCTGGCGGGCCTGACCGAGGCGGTGAAACGACAGTTCGACCTGGAGATCTCGTGGCCGCCGGAGGAAGTAGCCGGGCTCACCGTAGCGTCGCTGCGCGATAGCATCGAGGAACGAGCCCTCGAGGCCTACGAGGAGCGAGAGGCGAAGCTCGGCCCTGAGTTGATGCGGTACCTGGAGCGAATGATCATGTTGCAGGTGGTGGACGGGCAGTGGAAGGACCACCTCCTGGCCATGGATCATCTGAAGGAGGGAATCGGACTTCGGGGATATGGCCAGAAAGACCCGCTCATC
Source organism: Candidatus Methylomirabilis sp. (assembly GCF_028716865.1). Taxonomy (NCBI): domain Bacteria; phylum Methylomirabilota (SeqCode); class Methylomirabilia (SeqCode); order Methylomirabilales (SeqCode); family Methylomirabilaceae (SeqCode); genus Methylomirabilis (SeqCode); species Methylomirabilis sp. (SeqCode). Next base: position 61,334 of record NZ_JAQUOY010000004.1, read on the forward strand.
GAGTACAAACGCGAAGGCTTCGCGATGTTCGAGGCGATGGTCGAGCGGCTCAAGCAGCAGACGATTGAGTACCTCTACAGGGTCCAGGTAGCGCCTGCCGAGGCCCTCGCATTTGCGGAGGCGGGGGAAGCGCCATCGGGCGGAGGCGGGGACGGCGACCATGCCCTTCGTCCTCCATCCGGACCGCAGCCGAAAGCTGCCGAGCGCTCTCTCCGCCCGGTCGCCGCGGCCGCTCCTATCAAGGTCACCGGCACGAAGATCGGGCGGAACGATCCCTGCCCCTGCGGCAGCGGCCGGAAATATAAGAAGTGCTGCGGCGCGTGACAGGGGAAGCGTGCAGCGATCAGCTTTCAGCGGTTAGGGGTGTAGGCTGAAGACTGAGGGCTGAAGGATCCTCAAAGCCTTTCACCTTCAGTCTATTCACCTTCGGCCTTCTGCCTGGTGCTGAACGCTGAAGGCCGGCCAAGGGTAGCATGATGCGCGGGGTGTCGGTCATTGGCATCGGGTGCACGCCGTTCGGGAAACAGAACGGCGTCGGCATCACTGACCTGGCGCTGCAGGCATGTCGGGAGGCTCTTCGCGATGCGCAGGTCCCCACGAGTCTGGTGCAGGCGTTCTACCTCGGCAACTTCGTCTCAGAGGCTCTCGTCCATCAGGGGTCACTGGCCCCGATCGTCGCGCATCGGCTCGGCTTCGGGTCGATTCCCTGTACAAAGGTGGAAGGGGCGTGCGCCTCGTCCGGTATCGCCTTCCGTCATGGGGTGCTGCTGATCGCATCGGGTCTCTGCGATATCGTACTCGCCGCCGGTGTCGAGAAGATGACCTCGGCGGAGACAGGGGCGGTGACGGAGGCGCTGGCATCGGCCGGCGACACGGAGAGCGAGATGCGACTGGGTCTTACTTTCCCTGGGACCTTCGGGATCATCATGCGACGGCATATGCACCAGTACGGAACAACGCGCGAGCAGGTAGCGATGGTTTCGATCAAGAACCGATCCAACGGCAGCGCCAATCCCAAAGCCCATTTTCAAAAGCCCGTGGCCTTGGAGGAGATCCTGGAATCACGGTTGATCTGCGATCCGCTTCGACTGTACGACTGTACCCCGATCAGCGATGGCGCTGCGGCTGCCGTCCTCTGCGCGGCCGATCTGGCAGCCGAGTTCACCGATCGGCCGGTTGATGTCATCGGTTCCGGCCACGCCATGGGTCCCGCGACACTGTTCGAGATGGCGGACCTGACCACCTTCGAGGCCTCGGTGTCCGCCGCGCAGCAGGCCTACCGAGAGGCCGGTCTCGCCCCGAGCGATATCGATGTGGCGGAGGTGCACGATTGCTTCACCATCGCCGAGATCACGGCCATCGAAGACCTGGGATTCGTCAAGAAAGGGCAGGGGGGACCAGCTGTCGCCGATGGACTCACGGCGCGTGACGGAAAGCTCCCGATTAACCCGAGCGGCGGCCTGCTGAGCAAGGGCCACCCGGTGGGCGCCACAGGCCTCGCCCAGATCTATGAGATCGTCGGGCAACTCAGGGGTGAAGCCATCAACCAGGTAAAGGACGCCCAGATCGGCTTGGCTCACAACCTTGGTGGGACCGGAGCGGTCAGCACGGTCCACATCCTGAAGCGGCGATGAGGATGGCCTCATTCGAGGCGTTTGCGTGTGACGCCTGCAAGGGCCTGTTTGCCCGGCCTCAAAGCGCCTGTCGGCGCTGCGGGGCGCCCACCGTTCTGTCGGTGAACCTGTCGGGTCGAGGGACGCTCGCTTCCTTCACAACGATTCGGGTGGCGCCGACTGCCTTCCAGGGGCAGGAGCCGTACGACATCGCGGTCATCGATCTGGATGAGGGGCTGCGGATCACAGCTCGTCTCACTGTCCCGGAGGGAAGAGAGGCGGGGATCGGTGATCCGGCGATCTTTGAAGAGATGCGTCCGTATGGGCCGGCCTTTCGACTGATCTGAGAGTGGGAGTAAATACTCAGGTAGATAGACTGAAGACTGAAGGCTGTTAGGGGTAAAGCAGTAATCACACAACACTTCTGGCATTTGAGTTGGCTGATGACGTCGCAATCTGTCGGAGCATTTGGACTTCTTGCCCAATGAGGAGTCCTCTCTGATAGAACTAAAGGTCGTAGAAACCGAGAAGGTCTTGAATGGCTTGATTCGTGCCTTGCGAGATAATGTAGAGCCTTCAGCCTTCAGCCTAAACGCCTAAGTAGTTACGAGTGGGAGTGAGCGGCAGCATGCTGACGATGGCGGGGATCCAGATGGGGTGTGGAGCCGACCCTGTGGCGAATCTGGAAAGAGCGCTGAAGCTCAGCCGGGTCGCGGTCGAGCGGGGAGCAAAGATCATCTGCTTTGCGGAGTGCTTTGCCTGGCCCTGGTTTCCCCGTCAGGTCGATCAATCGCAGTTTGCCACCGCCGAGCCGGTCCCCGGACCGCTCAGCGAGACGATTGCCGCATTTGCGCGGGAATGCCAAGTCGTTGTCGTGGCGCCGATCTTCGAGCGCGGCGCCGATGCCGCCTGTTACAGTACGGCCCTTGTGTTTGACGCCGACGGGACCCTGCTGGGTCACTACCGGAAAAACCATATCCCGCAACTTCCGAACTATCAGGAACGGTCCTATTTCCAGCCTGGGAATCAGGGATTCCCCGTGTTCCATACCCGATACGCCACGATCGGCATCCAAATCTCGTGGGATAACTTCTTTCCCGAAGGGTCGCGCCTGCTCGCCCTTCATGGGGCCGACGTGATCTACGCGCCGATGTCCGCCTCGGTGGTCGCATCTGCTGCCAAGTGGGAGCGGGCGGTTGTCGGAAACGCGGTCTACAACGGGGTCTTTGTGTTTCGGGTCAATCGCATCGAGGGCGAGGACGGGTTGCCCTTCTACGGAAAGAGCTTGTGCGTTGATCCGAACGGCGACTTTGTCGTGGAACCGAGCGGCGCCAGCGAGGGCGTGATCCTGGCCGAAATCGACCTGAGATGGGTCAAGACGGTCAGGGACATCTGGCCCTTCCTCCAAGACCGTCGGCCGGAGATCTATGCCGGGTTGGTCTAGCGTCAATACTGTTCGCTGTAGCCGTTCGTGGTGAGCTTGTCGAACCACAATGACCCTTCGACTACTGTTCTGGATCGTCATTCCGTGCTTGACACGGAATCCAGACGGGCCCTCTGGATACCGGCTTTCGCCGGTATGACGAACTCGCGGCAAGCTGCGGGGAATGAACCTTCAGTACATTCAACTGAGAGGGCACTATGGCGTTGATCGCACCCTTCAGAGGATTACGGTACAATCCTGATCGCGTGAAAGATCTGAGCTTGGTCATGGCTCCGCCCTACGATGTCATATCGCCGGAAGGGCAGCGAGCCTTTCATGCCCGCCACGAGCAGAACGTCATTCGCCTGATTCTCGGTGAGGCGCTGGCTGGAGACGACGAGGCACGGAACCAATACAGTCGCGCGGGAGACTACTTCCGCCGATGGCAAACCGAGCATGTGCTGGTTCGTGACGCTACGCCCGCCGTGTACCTCTACCAGCAGACCTTTCAGTCTCATGGCGCCGGGACACTTACGCGATACGGTCTGATCGGACTGGTTCGTCTGGAGGAGTTCGGTAGTCGTACGGTCTTCCCTCATGAGCGAACCTTGGGGGCGGCCAAGGCGGACCGACTTCGCCTGATGCAGGCCTGTCATGCGAACTTGAGCTCTGTCTTCGGCGTCTATCCCGGTCGCATTCTCGAACTGGATCGGCTGGTGGCTGCCGCCGAGGAGTCCAGACCGACCATTGATCTCACTGACTGGGACGGCATCCGCCATCGGGTCTGGATCTGCCAGGATCGCGAGGCGATCGGGAGACTTCAGGCGGAGTGTACGTCAACACCGATCTTCATCGCAGATGGTCATCATCGATATGAGACAGCGCTCCACTTCCGAGATCTCATGCGGGCAAACGAAAAGGGCGACCCCGTTCAGACGCAGAAACGGCCGTACAACTACATCATGATGACGCTGGTCAGCGCCGAAGACCCCGGCCTGGTCATCCTTCCGATCCATCGGCTGCTCAGACATCTGCCTGGCGGTAGCCTGGATGGATATCTGCCCCAGCTTACCCGACAATTTGCCGTCGAGAGGCTGCCTGTCCCCCGCGACCCCGAGGCCGCCGCCTCGGCCCTGCTTGGCCGGCTTCGACAGACTCAGGATGGAACACACTGTTTCGGCCTGTACGGTGGAGACGAGCGCGCATACCTCCTGACGCTTGCCGATGAACGGGCCCTGGAGGCGAAGGCTGAGGAGGACAAGCCACCCGTCTACAGACGATTGGATGTCACCATCGTGCATTCGCTTCTGATCCAGGGGCCGTGGTCCAGGCATGGACTGGGTAATCTTCCGGACGATGCGATTAGTTATAACCATGATGCCGCAGAGGCCATCCGGCTGGTCCAGCAAGAGGGGTGGGCAGCGGCTATTTTGCTCAATCCAACCAAAATCACTGAGGTCCAGGCGGTGGCCGAAGCCGCCTTACGGATGCCGCCAAAGTCAACCTTTTTCTACCCCAAGCTCCTGACCGGCCTGGTGATCCATCCCCTCATGCCCGATGAGCTGGTCGAGATATAGGCTGCTGCGAAGTGTTCAGTCGCCGGCACTCAGCCAATTCCTACCGCCCCACAAAGCGATAGTCACCCCTCAAACTCCTTGACTTCATTAGATTGAGCGCGTAATTTTATATTTAATTGGCTGGCGCTAGGCGAACGCGTGCCATTCAATGCCGATATCGGCGCCCGCGCAGTCGGAACATGGAGCCCTATGATCCCAGGATCCTTGGAAAACGATCATCCCATCCTCATTACTGGCGGGACAGGATTCCTCGGCTCTGCAGTGGTCAAGGCCTTGACGGAACGCGGCTTCACGAGGCTGTTCATCCCTCAAAAGGCCCAGTATGACTTGACTCGCGAGTCTGAGGTCGTTCGGCTCTACCGTGACACGCAACCTCGGGTGGTCATTCACCTGGCCGCCGTGGTCGGAGGTATCGGCGCCAATCAGCAAAATCCCGGCAGATTCTTCTACGAGAACCTGCTTATGGGCGCCTTTGTCATGGAGCAGGCCCGCCTATCCGGCGTCGACAAGTTCGTGGCAATAGGGACGATCTGCGCCTATCCGAAATTCGCTCCGATCCCCTTTATGGAAGAAGACCTCTGGGGCGGCTATCCAGAGGAGACCAACGCACCCTATGGGCTGGCTAAGAAGATGCTCCTGGTCCAGGCGCAGGCCTACCGGGATCAGTACGGATTCAACGCCATCTATCTGCTGCCGGTTAATCTGTACGGGCCAGGGGATAACTTCAATCCCGCCTCGTCGCATGTCATCCCGGCCCTCATTAAGAAGTGCTGTGACGCCATCACCGCCGATCAGCGAGAGATCGTTGTCTGGGGGACAGGGAAGGCCACACGGGAGTTCCTCTATGTCGAGGATGCCGCCGAAGGAATCGTCTTGGCCACCGAGCGATACAATAAGCCCGCCCCGGTGAATTTGGGGGCCGGCTTCGAGATCTCGATTTACGACCTGGTCCACCTTATCGCGAGACTGACCGGCTTTCACGGGACCATTACCTGGGACACCACCAAGCCGGACGGCCAGCCACGCCGCTGCCTGGACACTTCCAGGGCAGAACGGGAATTCGGGTTTAAGGCCAGAATGTCCCTTGAAGAGGGCCTGCGCCAGACCATCGAATGGTACCAGCAGACTCATCGCATAAACCACCGTCGCGCTCAAGGGGTAACACCTTGCATATCGATGTGAACCCCCTGCCGCTGGTCTCGATCATCACCCCATCATTCAACCAGGGACGGTTCATTCGGGACACCATCGAGAGCGTCCTTTCGCAAGGCTATCCTCGACTGGAGTACCTGGTCATGGACGGCGGGTCAACCGATGAGACGGTCGAGATCCTTCGGAGTTACGGGGATCGGCTGATCTGGCGCTCGGCGCCGGATGGGGGCCAGGCGGATGCGGTGAATACAGGTGTTCGCCTCGCCAAGGGGGAGATCATCGGCTGGCTGAATTCCGACGACACCTATCAGCCAGGCGCGATCAAAGCTGCGGTTGACTATCTCATCGCGTACCCTGAGGCAGCCGTCGTGTACGGAGACGCCCACTATATCGACGAGCAGAATACAGTGATCGGGACCTACCCAACGGAGGATTTCGATCTGGATCGGCTGGCTCAGGCCTGTCTTATCTGCCAGCCGACCGCTTTTATCAGACGTTCGGCGCTTGAAGCGGTGGGTCTTTTGGATGTCGCGCTCCACTACTGCATGGATTATGATCTCTGGATCAGGTTGGGTCGTGACTTCCGCATCGACCGGATCAATGGGTTTCTCGCCAACAGCCGCCGCTATCTTGAGACTAAGTCGTTTGCGCACCGGGAGCCGATGTTTCAGGAGATCTACACAGTGGTACGGCGATCGTTTGGCCGCGTCCCACCACATTGGAAAGTCTGCCGCACCTATTACCGACTTGTCGATCTCTCGTGGCCACTGACCCGATGGGCGTTGTGGCCGGCACGACGCATCCTGCCCAAAGGGATCCATCACTGGCTACGAAAAGAGTTTCCCGTTCTCCTGGGTCGCATAAGCGCCGGCCATGTCAGCCCTGGAGACAGGCGATGAGGCGGGCCCTCATCACGGGAAAATGCGGAAGTTGACGAACGATGGGAATGACCGTAGCGGCTCGTCGCCGCCTGTTGTTGGACATCGCCCGGCGGCGGGCTCAACCGGGGACCGGCAGCGCCAGGATTTTCTTGGAGGACCGGACCGCCGTGGCGCGCTGGCCTGACCTTACCGAGACGCTTATTGGCATTCGATGGGCCGTCGTGGAGGCGGTGGCCACCAGAGCCTACATGCCGGAGCGCGCCACCCAGGACTTGGACATCCTGGTGGCGGCCACCGATCGAGAACGGACCAGGGTCTGCCTGGAGCGTGCAGGATTCCTCTCTGTACAGACACTTGCCATCGGGGGCATGACCTGGCGCTCCCCTGAAGGGGTACTGGTGGATGTCATCGAGTCCCAAGCCCCGTGGGTATCTGATGGACTCCGATCTCTCCAACAGGACCCCCAGGGGCTTCCCGTACTGGACCTGCCGTACCTCGTATTGATGAAGGTCGAGGCGGGACGCGCGCAGGACCTGGCGGACGCAGCGCGGATGCTGGGGTCAGCATCAGAGCCCCGTCATCAGGAGACGCGGGAGATATTTCGCCGCTGGTTACCCGACGCACTGGATGACCTGGAAAGCCTCATCACCATGGGCCGCCTGGAGATGGGGCATTAACCGAGTCCTCATTGTTGAACATTGGACATGAGAAAGATTAAACCGTTGCAAGGCTTTCGCATCCTCCCGTTAGAAGATTGCCTACCGAGGCTTGCTCACGTATTTGAGCAGTACCCCGCGATCGTGGGAGCCTATCTCTATGGCTCCTACGCGAGCGGGGCATCCGGACCTCTCTCCGATGTCGATTGTGCGGTCCTTTTCGAGCCGAATCTTTCCAGGGACGAGTTATTTGAGCTGAAACTTGATCTGATCGGACAGATCTTGCGAATCATACATAGTGATGAAGTCGATCTCGTTGTACTCAATGAAGTCTCGCCCTTGCTGGCGCATGAAGTGATCCGAACCGGAAAGGTACTCTTTTGCCGGAATGAGAGTCAGCGATTGCGGTATGAGGCAATGGCGGTCAATCGGTATCTGGATTGGAGGCCGTTCAGCCGGATCTATCAGAACTATCTCTTTGAAGATATTCGTAAGGGGAGGCCGCCATTGATTAATCTGGAGATCATTGAGATCCGTTTAGCCAAGCTGAGAGAATATTGCGAACATCTTAAAGAGCTTCGAGAATCGGATCGCGAGACCTTTAAGAGAGACTATAAGATTCATAGTCTTGCAGAGCACTTCCTCTATCTTTCCATTCAGTCTATGCTCGATATTGGCCATCACCTGGTCGCTGGGCTCCAGTTGAGAAAACCCATGGACTATGAGGAGATTTTTCAGATCCTTGGGGAGGCCGGAATTCTTCCTGAGGAGTATGTTCGGGTGCTTGCCGGTGTGGGCCGTTTCCGAAACATCTTAGCCCATGCGTATATCGATATTGATCTGGATCGGGTGTACCAAAGTCTTCAAAAGGCGCCGGAGCAGATCAATGAGTTTATGCGACTTGTTCAGCGCGTTGTTGAAGAATAAGGGTCGTAGAACGATGTCGCGTACACGAGGCATGTGACATGTCTTGTCTTAGCGCAAGGAAGTCCTCAGAGAATATGACAACGGACCAAATCGATAATGCCAGGGTCGCTTACGCGGCGCTGCTGGAGTCTTCGCTGAAGCGGGTTGTAACGGTCCTGTCCGGCCTTGAAGGGGTCAGGCGGATCAGCCTTGTGGGAGATCGTATGCCCGGGGCGAGGAGATCGTGACCTACGTCACCGATCGACTAGGCCGGATGGAGGGTGAAGGTGGCGGAGGATGAGCCAAGACCTTGCTACCCAATCGGCTGGAGCAGATGGAGGCACGGTGACAAGCATGACCCATGCGGGGAAGGCTTGGTGGAAGCGACGTCCTCTTCAAAAAGGGACGCTGGGGGGCGCTCGGGGTGTGCAAGCGGGCCGAGCCATCGCGGGGACCTAATCCGTGCGCATCGGCGTAAATACCCTCCCGCTCTTTCCCGGCCAGATCGGGGGGATGGAAACGTACACCGTCAACCTCCTGACCCACCTGACAGCGATCGATCGCCAGCATACCTACTACCTTTTCGTAACCCACTACAACCGCGATCTCTTCAAGGCCCTTTCTCAGCGTCCGAATGTCATGCGCGTCAACACCCTAAGTCTTCAGGGTTTACGATACGCCGAACGAGGAGTGGCGAGAGTGGCTGGGCCCGTGCGCCGAACGCTTCCCCGCCTGTCGCGATGGCTCGGAAACGCCATCGCCAGCGCCCATATGCTGGCCGGCATTCGCAGGCACAAGATCGACCTCTGGTTCTGTCCCCTCATCAACCTAGCCCCGCGTCATTGCCGTCTTCCCTGTGTTGTGTCGATCCCTGACCTTCAACCGGAATTCTACCCGGATTTCTTCAGGAAAGATCTCCTTGAGTGGAGGCGAAGAGACCTTCAAGCATCCTGCCGCAATGCGACCAAGGTCGTGACACTGTCCGAATTCTCAAAAACGACTATCGTCGAGCGATATCATGTTCCAGCGGATAAAGTCCACGCGATTCCTCTCGCCGTGGGGGACGAATTCTTGCTCCCCAAGGATGACGCAGCCCGTGAGGCCGTCAGGGCGAACTATGCCCTCCCCCCTGAGTACGGCTTCTACCCGGCCAATACCTGGCCTCACAAGAATCATACGACGCTGTTGAAAGCTCTTCATCTGCTATCTGAGAAGCACGGCAAGCGACTTGCCTGCGTGTTCACCGGCGTCGAGCGGGGTGGACATGAAGCCCTTCTGAAGGCAACTGAAGAGCTTGATCTCCGTGGGCAGATCTGTCTTTTGGGGTATGTTGAGAAGGAGGACATGCCCTTGCTGTATCGTGGCGCCAGTCTCCTGATCTTCTCCTCCCTGTTCGAGGGGTTCGGACTTCCCCTCCTCGAGGCGATGGCCTCTGACTGCCCTGTGGTCTGCTCTAACGCGACCAGCATCCCCGAGGTCGTGGGAGACGCGGCCCTGCTATGTGATCCCCACGACCCGGAGGCGATCGCCGACGCGATACACCGCATCCTCACTGATGGGGGGTTGCGACGCGCATTGGTGCAGGCGGGGCGGGAGCGTTGTCGTCACTTCTCCTGGGAGCGAACGGCCCGTGAGACCCTGAAGGTCCTGGAAGAGGCCGCCTCCATCGGGGCGCAACAATGAGGTCTCTCCCATCCCCCCTGACCCAACGCCTGCTGAGTCACTCAATCACGACGTGATCTCATCTTTTCTCCCGAACGGTTTGTAAGGAAGCAACTGACACGGAAATATGGAACAAGTAGTGTACGGAGAACAAGGCGATCGATCTAACTCAGGAGCATGGGTGAATCGCACACCCAAGTGTTGGTGCGACACAAGCGATATCATCTCTTTTGCTCCGGAGTATATGAAGTGCCGGGCGTGCGAGACACTCATATCGGTCTATATTCCCGGGTCGGAGATCTCACGAGTGACCGTCGACGAGTGCGACTTTTATGGGCGCAACTACTGGTTCGCTCATACCGAAGAGAAGCTTGGATTGCCCAATATCCTAGTCCGTTCCAAGAAGGATCTCCCCGAACGCTGCCTATACTGGTTGCGCACCGCATTGAAATACAGGTTGCCTCCTGCGCGCGTGTTGGAGCTTGGTAGCGGGCATGGAGGATTTGTGAGTCTGCTCCGCTGGGCCGGATTCGAGGCGACCGGTCTGGAACTCAGCCCCTGGGTCGTGGAGTTTGCGCGCAGAAGATTCGATGTGCCGATGCTGCTCGGACCGGTGGAGGACCAGCAGATAGAGCCCAGGTCGCTTGACGTGATTGCCATGATGGATGTATTGGAGCATCTACCTGATCCAACGGCGACTGTACGTCACTGTTCGAATCTGCTTAAACCGAACGGTCTTCTCATCATCCAGACGCCCCGATATCCCGAGGGCAAAAGCTACCAAGAGCTGGTTACTCGGAACGATCGCTTCCTGGAAATGTTGAAACCCATGGACCACGTGTATCTGTTCAGCCGGCATTCCATCCGTGAATTCTTCACACGGCTTGGGTATGCTCATATGCAATTCGAGCCCGCGATCTTTCCCCATTACGACATGTTTTTTGCCGTGAGCCGTGCGCCCCTTGTCCCGAATACCACAACAGCCATCAAAGCCGGCCTAAGACTGGCGCCAGGTAGGCGACTGGTTCAGGCGTTCCTGGCTGCGGACCGGATCGTGTGCATGGCTGGGGCCGAGCGCTATCAGCTCGTGTATCGGCTCTTGCGTCGGATGGAACGGGTGACTTTCCGGCTCCTGTGGAAACTGACCACTTCACGGCCGAAGGGTTCGTAGCTAACCCCCATGCTCTGCCCGCACGACGACGCTCTTTGAGAGGCGAAGGCTGCGTGGCAACCCGACACCCAGTAACGTTGCGAGGCGCCTCCGCGGCAATCTCTGTTCTTGAGCGGCCAAAAGAGCTTGCCTGCTGCCAATGTAATATAGTAAAATCCTAATTTAACAAACACATTTGAGGGACCTGTGGCGGAGCGGTACTCACTACTGCCAAGTGCTGCTGAGGTCAAGGTTCCTCTTGAATTGCTAGTATCGGGAATTCTTATATAGAAGCAAGGGATTAGTCTTAATGCCTGAAGCGGACGAAGTCGAACTGATCGATTATCTGAACACACTCTGGAAGTGGAAGTTCCTGATTGTCGTAGGCACGCTGGCGGCGGTGGTCATTGCCTTCGCGGTTAGCGTAAGAGCCCCAATAACTTACGAAGCCACGGCAATCTTGCTTATTACGGAGTCCAAGGTCCCTCGTCCTGAAGCGGGGGCAGGAGCACCTCAGTCCGTGGTATCCCCAGAAGTCTTTGAGGCGACGATAAAGAGTCAGGCTCTGGCGCTCCAGGCTATTCAGCAGTTTGGATTGGATAAGAAACCATTTTCCGTGACTCCGACTGAGTTTTTAAATGATGTTGTCTCAGTGAAACCTCGACGTGGGACAAACCTCCTCACCCTCACCGCCGTCCTTCCTGATCCCAAGCTGGCAGCCGACGTAGTGAATTTCGTGGCCCAAAAGGCGGTGGAGTTAAATGCGAATCTCAATCAGATCGACACTGTTTCGACTAAAGAGTATATCCAGCAGCAGCGTGATAAAGCCGACCAGACAATGGAGACTGCACAGGCGGCTCTGGTCGAGTTTAAGCGGACTGCGAATCTTGAAAGTCTCCAGACGGAGCAACGCATTCTCCTGGCTGAGAAGGAAAAGTTGGCACAGCGTTACTCCGACCTCACCTTCAAGCTTAAAAGCCTTCAGTCCCAGGTAGCAGCCTTGAAGCAGGCTCTCACCAAACAAGAACAACTCATCACTGTCACTAAATCCATCTTTAGCGATCCTGCTATGTTGGCTGCAACTCAGGACCGAGGCCCGATGGATGTAAAGACGCTTTCATCAATCCAGGTCAAAGATCAAGCGATCAACGAGGTCTATCAAATGCTCCAGAGCAATTTGATCGCCCAGGAAGCAAACCTGGCCTCGGCAGAGAGCGAGCGTCAAGATACTGTACAGAAAATCAGCGACAACGAGGCAAAGCTCATCTCAATCTCACGGAAGATCGCCGACGCCGACGCTCGCTTAGAGGAGCTGGACAGGACCTATCGACTGACAAGAGCATCATATGAGCTCTTCGCTAAGAGGTTTGATGAGGCCTCGCTCTCGGTTGCCTCCCGCGTCACCGAGTTGAAATTGATTGCTCCAGCCGGCCTCCCCACAGTCCCTCGTAGCCGAAACGTCATACGAAACGGAGTACTTGCCGGCACTGTAGCTCTGATGACATGTATCATATTGGCGTTCTCTCTGGAAAACCTCCAGGAGACGAAGAGAAGGCGTGTGAAGATTGTGAGCCCTGCCCCCTCTTGACCATCGCTATTCACGGCTAACCCCGGGGACCGTCCACCTATTCCGTTTCCCAAGTTGGTGGTATTACACGCACACTTGACGCGATCTGTACGTTACCTTAAGATTTGAGCAGTGTTAGCTCGTTGCACGCGCTTTCTATCTGCAACGCTAAATAGGAAAGTTTGCTGTCGTTCTGTGTAACCCCGGTTGCCTAATCTTAACCGGTTGTTACGCACGCGCTAATCTCATAGTTGGAGCGCAATGATCGTGCCCTGTAAGTGAGAGGGCGAAGCTATGCCTGGAGGGAGCGATGGTTACGGTTCCCCGGTGGTACGCGCTCCGCACGCGCTCCAGATACGAGAAACGAGTGTGGGCTCAGATCGATAGCCGAGGTATCGAGGTGTTCCTTCCGCTCATCGCTCGGAGGAGGCGTTGGAAGGACCGTACGGTGCAGGTCCAATTCCCACTCTTTCCAGGCTATTGTTTCGCACACTTCGCCTGGCAGGATCGGTTACGTGTACTGACCGTCCCTGGTGTAGTAGAGGTGTTGGGGGTGGGCGGCCACGGTGTGCCGGTCGAGGATGCCGAAATCGAGGGAGTACGACGTCTGGTCGCCAGCACCCTCCCCGTTGATCCGTACCCCTTTCTAGAGCATGGGATGGCGGTCGAGGTCCGGCACGGCCCCCTCCAGGGTCTCCGTGGGATCCTGATTCGGAAAGCCCCCAGAACACGTCTCGTGATCGGCGTCAGCCTCATCCACCAAGGGGCTTCGGTTGAGATCGATGCCGACAATGTCATTCCGATTTGACGGGAGCCTTGGCTTATGTGGGCTGACCTTTGGCGATCGAATTCGCCAGGGCTGAGTTCCCGACCATCGGGCTCGACGTTGAAGGAGCGCGGGAGAGCAGAGGAGCTGAGAAAGGGGTACAGGGGAGTTGAAGGCCCGAGGTGAGTTTGATGCACCTAAGCTCCCCTGCCAGATGATGAACAGGTGACCGTGACCGAGCTGGTCCTACATCGGAACCATCAATGTTCCATCAGGAGTTAGTTATGAAGAAAGCCTTAATCTGCGGTGCCGGTGGGTTCATCGGTGAGCACTTGGTGAAGAAGCTCAAGCGCGAGGGATACTGGGTGCGCGGCGTGGACATTAAGGCGCAAGAGTTTGCGCCCACCCAGGCCAACGAGTTTCTGCTGCTGGACCTGCGCAACCCCGAGAACTGCCGCATAGCACTGACCCTCCAGGGCGATGCCTTCGATGAGGTCTACCAGTTGGCCGCCGACATGGGTGGGATGGGGTTTATCTCCCGGGCTGAGTGCGAGGTGTTGCACAACAATGCGTTAATAAATATCCACATGGTGCATACGGCGGCCGAGGTCCGGGTGCCTCGCTACTTCTTCTCTTCATCGGTGTGCGTGTACCGGGATATGCAGCCCGGCGAGGCTGCGCTACGGGAGAACGACGCCATTCCCGCCAATCCCGACAACGAGTACGGCTGGGAGAAGTTGTATGCCGAGCGGGTGGCCATGGCCTATGGCCGACGGTATGGGATGCAGGTACGCATCGCCCGCTTCGAGAACTGCTACGGCCCGGAGGGGACCTGGCGGGGCGAGCGGGAGAAGGCCCCGGCCGCCATTTGCCGCAAGGTGGCCGAGGCGGAGGACGGGGCGACCATTGAGGCTTGGGGCGACGGGACGGCGATCCGGGTGTTCACCTACGTGGATGATCTGGTAGAGGGCATCTGCGCGCTGATGCAGTCCGACCTTGAGGGCCCCGTGAACCTGGGTAGCGACGAGCAGGTCACCGTGGCTGATTTGGTGAGGACAGTGATCGGGGTGTCCGGCAAGAAGATCGACGTGCAGTGCGTTCCGGGACCGGTAGGGGTGCAATCGCGCAACTTCAGCAAGGCCCGCATCACGTCGTTAGGCTGGCGGGCGAAGTACTCCCTCAAAGAAGGCATTGCGCGCACCTATCCCTGGATCGAAGCGCAAGTGAAGCAGGCGCGAGTGGCGGTCACCCATATCTGAGCCGAAAGTGAACCACCTCTGAAGGTGGTCAGCCGAGGGGGTGGACTAAGGTGACCATTGCCCTCGATGCCGACCCACTGATTAGTCAATCGACTCTATAAACTCAACAGACTCAATTGATCCAAGAGACTCATGAAGGTCGTCATCCTTATCGGGGTCTTGGCGCTCGCTTTAGCGAAGAGACTGACGCCCGCCCTGAACCGATGGTGGAGACCGGCGGCCGATTGCGTCGGGTCAAGGACTACCTCGTCGACGAAAAGGCTTTCTACTTCACCTACGGCAATGGGATTGGAGATGTCAACATCTCCGATCCCATTACATTCCACGATAACCAAGGGATGTTCACAACAGTGGCAGCTACGCGGCCTCTCGGACGGTTTGGAGTCCTTGATATGAATCGGAATCGGGTCACTTCATTCCAGGAAAAGCCGGACGGGAATGGCGGCTGGATCAATGGTGGCTCCTTCGTGCTCTCGCCGAAGGTCATTGACCGTATAGAAGGCGACCACACCATCTGGGAGCGCGAGCCCCTGCAAGGGCAGGCGATGACGATGACATCGGCCTTATCGCCAGTCATGGGCTGACCCCTGTGATCGCTAAAATGACCTCCATAACAAAACTGTCAACCGCTCAGAAAATCTGGGAGCTGCTCACGTCCGCCGAGCGACGCGGTGCGGTGGTGTTGTTGGGCCTGATATTTATTGGCATGGTGCTGGAGACACTGGGTATCGGATTGGTGATTCCGGCAATTGGACTGCTCACGCAGCGTGATTTCCTAAGCAACTATCCGGCGCTCGAACCGGCCCTCCACGCGCTGGGCAATCCTAGCCAGCAAAGCATCGTCGTCGGTGGCTTGTTCATGCTGGCGGGGGTGTCCCTCATCAAGGCGCTGTTTCTGACCTTCCTGGCTTGGCGCCAGGCTCGATTCGGATACGGCGCGCAGTCTAGCTTTTCTCAGCGTCTATTCGCCGGCTACCTGAACCAGCCCTGGGCGTTTCACCTCCAGCGCAATTCGGCGCAGTTGATTCGCAATGTCACGACCGAAGTCGGACTGTTCGGGGTCGTCATCCAAAATGCCTTGGTGGTCTTCACCGAAGGGATGGCCACCCTGGGCATTTGGATGCTCCTCGTGGCCGTGGAACCGGTCGGTACCCTCCTGGTTATGACAACAATAGGGCTTGCTGCATGGTTCTTTCATCACCTCACCAGGGCGCACCTGTTGCACTGGGGCGAGGCTCGCCAATACCACGAAGGGCTACGCATGCAGCACCTGCAACAGGGCCTCTTCGCAGCCAAGGAAGTGAAGCTGCTCGGCCGCGAAGAGGATTTTCTTGCCCGATTCAGCCTGCACAACATCGGCATCGCGCACGTCGCGCAGCGTCAACTTACCATCCAACAGATGCCGCGCCTCTGGCTCGAGCTGCTGGCGGTGGTCGGCCTCGCCGCCCTGGTGCTCGTTATGCTTCGCTTAGGCAAGCCGCTCGATGCGCTGCTTCCCATCCTGGGACTCTTCGCGGGCGCAGCCTTCCGGGTTCTACCCTCAATCAATCGGGTGCTGGGCGCGATCCAGTCTATCCGGTATTGCCTTCCGGTCGTGAACACGCTTCACCAAGAAATGGCCCTGTTCGATGCGTCCGCTGCACCGAAGCGAATCCGCCTCCTCCCCTTCTGGGCTCAACTAGCCCTCACCAAGGTCAGTTACCGCTATCCGAATGCCGCCGCCACTTCTCTGCGAGATGTCAGCCTGACCGTCGCCCACGGTACAACGGTCGGATTCATCGGCAGCAGCGGTGCCGGTAAGACAACTCTCATCGATGTGATCCTGGGCTTGCTCAGCCCCAGCAGCGGCCAGGTCACCGTCGACGGTGTCGACATCCAAACAAATCTGCGCGGCTGGCAGGACCAGATTGGCTACGTACCTCAGTTCATCTTCCTCACAGACGACACGCTGCGCCGGAATGTCGCCTTCGGGATCCCAGACGACCAGATCGACCACGAGGCCGTGCGTCGCGCCATTCGGGCTGCTCAGCTCGACGACTTCGTCAACGGCCTGCCCCAAGGCCTCGACACCCTCGTCGGCGAGCGCGGCGTGCGGCTCTCAGGCGGCCAACGACAGCGCATTGGCATTGCGCGGGCTCTCTACCATGACCCGGCGATATTGGTCCTTGACGAGGCCACCAGCTCGCTCGACATCGCCACCGAGGGCGATGTCATGCAGGCCGTCTATGCATTGCGCGGCCACAAAACCTTCCTCATCGTCGCTCACCGCCTCTCGACTGTGGCCAACTGTGATCTGTTGTTCTGGATAGAAGAAGGAAGGGTAGTCAACAGGCCAGGCGCGGGTACCGCTCGAAAGGTGGCGATGGCGAAGGACGGGAGTGCAGGAATAGTGGAGAAGCGCATAGATCAAGAATCGCAGATTCGACAATAAAGCTTGGGGGAATTATGGAAATCCTACGCAAGATTCGTAAGGCCACACTCCTCGTTCGGTCAGCAGGAGGCAGAGCGGACCTCGTTCACACGCTCGGTCTGCGTAGCCGTCAAGAAGAAAAGACCGAGCGTTACTTGGAGAAACTTGGAGTCAGCCGCTATTTGATAAAGGGTTATCCGGATGAGTGCCCCCTTAATCGTAACAAGGCATACGATTTGGCAAACTTGCACAGAATCGTACGGCGATTGCGACCGCGTGTTGTTATCGAGTTTGGTTGCGGATACAGTACCTTGGCAATTGCCCATGCGTTGAAAACAAATTCCGAAAAACATGGAAGAGCCGGACGGTTGTATGTTGTGGAGGCGGTGGAGAGGTGGGCATCGAACGTGCGTGAAAAATTATCCGATCTCTCGGATTTGTAGAGATCAGGGTCCCCGAGCTCAAGGCTTTTTTGCTTGATGGACAGGTGTGTCACGTGTTCGCTGATTTATCGGACGTACGTCCAGACTTTATTTATCTCGACGGCCCCCAGCCTACCGACGCGAAGGGGAATATAAATGGGCTGACACCAGGTGGTCTCGTGTTCCCATGCGCGGCAGATTCTCTCTTTTATGAATGGGGTTTCTATCCTGGCTTTCAGATGCTCGTTGACGGACGGTTTCCTAATGTCGAATTTCTAAAGAAAAACCTGAAGCGTGATTACAGGATCAAATCAAGCGCATTGCATAACAACACGCTTTTTGAGTTGATTAGATGAATTTGAACATATCCAGATAAGCTTGCACGCTCGAAGCAAGGTTAAATAGCCGTGAGACCCTCATAGAAGTACTGATTGAGGTTGTCAGATACGTGAATTGTTGGTCTTAGCTTACAGGCCGTTGAACGAACGCCGCCTAACACGTTGAGGATTTCGATTTGAAGGTAAAGCCGCTCAAAAAGGGGGCCATCAAATTAATGGTTTATGATTTCGATGGTGTTATGACGGATAATCGTGTCCTGCAACTTCAGGATGGTACGGAAGCCGTTTGGGTGAGTCGTGCCGATGGATGGGGTATCGATCAGATCAGGAAAATGGGTATCCCGCAGTTGATCCTTAGTACGGAAAGAAACCCTGTCGTGGCGGCTCGAGCCAAGAAGCTGAATATCGAAGTTATCCACGGCAGTGGGGACAAGAAGGCCGATTTGTTGGGCTATTGCAGCAGGATGCAGATAGACCTCCGCAGCGTTCTCTATGTCGGTAATGACGTCAACGACCTGGAAGCCATGCGAGTGATTGGGTTTCCGGTCGCCCCTGCCGACGCCCACCCATCAATTATTGCCATCGCAAAATATGTTACGCGGGTTAAGGGCGGCGAAGGTGTCATCAAGGAATTGTCCGAATATGTCGCAAACTGAGGGCCAGGTCAAAGAACTGATTCGCGAGAGCATTGGGGTGAAATCCGCAATGCTTGCCGATGCCGTGCAGCTCGAACTGATCCAGCGCATCGCGGCAAGCATTATCGAAGCACTGAAGCGTGGTAAGAAGGTCATTTTCTGTGGCAATGGCGGCAGCTTCGCCGACAGCATTCATCTGGCTGGAGAATTCGTTCCACGCTTTCAGAAGGAACACGTACCGCTTGCAGCTATTGCATTGGGTGCCAACACCTCAATCCTGACTGCAATCGGCAATGATTATTCCTATGCCGAGGTTTTTTCCCGCGAACTAGCTGCCATCGGCCAGGCAGGTGACGTCCTCATCGCCATATCGACCAGCGGCAACTCGGAAAATATTCACCGGGCGGTGCGGGTTGCCCAAGAGATCGGCATCCATGTCTACGGCATGACCGGGCAAGGCGGAGGCCGTTTGGCGGCAGTTACGGAGAGTCTGAAAGTTCCGTCGCAAAAAACCGCCAGAATCCAAGAGTCTCACATTCTCGTGGGACACATCATCTGCGAGTTGGTAGAGAATGCCATGGTCGGGGCTTAACGAAATGACCTGTTGTCTATGTAGCAGAGAAGAATCAACTCAGCGGAAGGGGTAGAAGAAGGAGTGTCTTAATGAGTATTATTATTATCGCCGAGATTGGCATTAACCATAACGGCAGTATCAAGATTGCTAAGCAGTTGATTGACGTCGCCAAAGAGGCCGGCGCTGACGCCGTGAAGTTTCAGAAGCGCACAATCGACCTTGTCTACACCAAGGAAATGCTCGCTTCCCCCCGTGAAAGCCCATGGGGAAATACCCAACGCGCACAGAAGGAAGGGCTAGAATTCGGTGCGGATCAATACTGGGAGATTGATCGCCATTGCCGCGAGAAAGGTATAGAGTGGTTCGCTTCGGCTTGGGACCTCAAGAGCCAGGAATTCCTACGCCAGTTCAACCTGCGATACAACAAGATTGCGTCTGCGATGCTGGTGTGCGAGTCGCTGCTCAGGGTGGTAGCTGAGGAGAAAAAGCACACCTTCATTTCCACCGGCATGAGCAAGGTGGCGGATATCGATCGTGTCGTGACCATTTTCAAAGAAGCGGAATGCCCCTTCGAGTTGATGCATTGCGTCTCGACCTACCCGATGGTTGATGAAGATGCCAACCTCAACCGCATTATGGCTTTGCGTCAGCGTTATGGTTGTAACGTGGGCTACAGCGGACACGAAGTAGGACTGGCCGTCTCCTACGCTGCAGCGGCCTTGGGAATAACCTCGCTCGAACGTCACATCACGATGAATCGTGCGATGTACGGTTCTGACCAGGCGGCTTCGGTCGAACCCAACGGATTTCGCATGCTCGTGGGTGCTGTGCGTAAGATCGAAAAAGCGATGGGCGATGGAACACTTGAGATGAACCCGAAAGAAGTGTCGCATAGCATGAAACTGAGAGCACATCTTGGTTGGGAAAGCTCCACTATTCGGTAACAATGATTACCCACATGCGACATGCGGGCATCGTAGTGGCCGACTTGGAACGCGCGTTGGGGTTTTGGTGTGATGTCATGGGGTTCGCGGTTGTCAGACAAATGGAGGAGCCCGGTGCGCAGATCGACGCTGTACTGGGATTGAAAAACACAAGAGTAACGACTGTCAAGCTGGCCGCTCCGGATGGTAACCTTATCGAGCTATTGCACTTCCATTCGCACCCATGTCAACCGGTTTGGGGTGGAACACCATTTTCAACTGGTCTAACCCATCTCGCATTTACCGTAGATGACATTGAAGCGGAGTGCACACGCCTTGACGCTGCCGGAGTCAAGTTCTTTTCACTGCCTCAAACTTCACCGGATGGCAACGTCAAGGTTACGTATGGCACCGGCCCCGAGGGACTGTTATTGGAGCTGGTTGAAGTACTGAAGAAATGAGTACCTTGTCTCCGCTCGCGGCGGATAGCTCTTTGCACGATCGTGTCGGATTCATGCAAGGCCGTATGTCAGCCCCGAGTGATGGCCGCGTACAAGCCTTTCCCTGGTCCTCTTGGCGGGAGGAATTTTCAGTCGCCGAAAAGAACGGCTTTCGCCTGATGGAGTGGACGCTCGATCAGGACCAATTGTACGAAAACCCCCTAATGACAGTGGCCGGACAAGTCGAGATCCGCGCGTTGGTCCAACGTTATGGTGTCGGTATTCCCTCGCTAACCGGCGATTGTTTCATGCAGGCACCGTTTTGGAAGGCGCATGGTGAGAATCGCGAATCCCTTACGCGCGATTTTCTGGCGGTGGCCGCCGCCTGCTGCAAAGTCGGTATTTCGATGTTGATCGTGCCGTTGGTCGACAACGGTCGGTTGGAAAGCTCCTGGCAGGAGGACATTCTCGTGGAGTTCCTTCGGAGCGAGAGGCCATACTTCGAGGCGCTCGGCCTGCGTGTGCTATTTGAATCCGACTTTGAGTCGCCTGCGCTGCGTCGGTTCATCGAACGATTAGATTCTGACTCATTCGGAATTAACTATGACATTGGTAACAGCGCCGCACTCAACTTCGATCCCGTGGAAGAGATCGCAACGTACGGGCACCGTATTATGAATGTCCATGTAAAAGACCGGAAGTTGGGTGGCACAACCGTACCGCTGGGGGAGGGGGCTGCGAATTTCGAATTGGTATTCAGTGTGCTGAGGCGGGCCGGTTACGCCTCCAATTTCATTCTCCAAACCGCCCGTTCCCCGGGCGGTGATCACGTAGGCGCCTTGCGCCGCTATCGCGACATGACCGTTGACTGGTTACGACGCGCAGAGGAAGGCCGTCTTGCATCTTGAACTGGCTGACAAGCGGGCTCTGGTAACCGGTTCGTCGCGCGGCATCGGTCGCGCGATCGCGCAGGCTCTCCACGGCGAAGGCTGCCGGGTGATGTTGAATGGGCGTTCGGCTGACGCTCTTGCGCAGGCCGCTTCCGAACTTCCGGGAGCATCGTTCGTCGCCGGAGATGTAACGCGTCCGGAGGAAGCCCGGCGTATCGTTGCCGAGACCAAGACGGCGCTGGGTCGTCTCGATATTCTGGTTTGTAATGTGGGCAGTGGTCGCTCCGTGCCACCGGGAGCCGAATCGCATGAAGAGTGGCTGCGAGCCTTTGCGGTAAATTTCTGGAGTGCCACCAACGTAATCGAGGCTGCCCGTGAAATGCTGGCCGGTTCCCGCGGCGCGATAGTCTGCGTGTCATCGATTTGCGGGCTGGAAGTAATACCCGGGGCGCCGGTTACCTACTCGGCCGCCAAGGCGGCCCTGAATGCCTATGTGCGCGGCATCTCTCGTCCCTTGGGAAAGCTGGGAGTGCGAATCAATGCCATCGCACCAGGCAACATCATGTTTGACGGCTCAGTTTGGGAACGCAGGATGGGAGAAGATCAGGAAGCGGTACAGAGCATGCTTCAGCGCGAAGTAGCTTTGGCCCGCCTTGGCTCACCGCAGGATGTTGCGGAACTCGCTGCCTACCTCGCGTCCCCCCGGGCCGAGTTTGTGACTGGCGGCGTGTGGACGCTGGATGGCGGGCAAGTTCGGGCCTAGAGCGGAGAAATGTCGCCACAGTCAGTAGCCTTTTAGGAGCTTGAAAAATGTTGTTGAAGGCGATTAAGTTTTGGCGCTTCGATCCGGTGACGGTCTTCTATAAACTTGGCTTGACCGGCGATTCTTCAAAAGAGGCCAGCATTCTTCTCAGCAGGTATGTCGAGCAAAGGTTTAACGAAAGTGGCCTCGCCAAGCTATTTCAGCAGTATGGTGATGAATTAGACAAGAACGAAGAGTATCGCTTATTTTTATCTGGCCACAAAAGAGCTGATGTCGTCAATGTCTTCGATGCAGCTCTTGCGGCTCGCTCTGTGGTTGAATTTGGTTCCGGCGTGAGCACTATCACCATGGCCTTTGCTATGAAAAAGAAGGGCAAGGGAAAAGTCCATGCGGTTGAGGCGGACGCAAAATGGGCAAATTTGGTCCGCAGTGCGGCAGACAAACTGGGATTGTCCGAATTCTGTACGGTCATGCACTCTGTTCCACGTTTGCATCGCGATGGATTTCAGGTTTTTTCGTTATTCGATTCGCAACCCAATATACGCCCTGACCTGATATATCTTGATGGCCCGTCACCCTCTTCGGTCGAGGGGTTGCAGCAGGGGTTGACGATGCGAGGTCTTGAATTCATCGTTGCGGCAGACCCGCTGCTTTACGAGTGGTCGTTCTATGTCGGAGCAAAAATCATCGTTGATGGACGTATCAACAATGTTCGATTTCTGCAGAAGAACCTTAAACGCCAATATACGTTTCGCCGGAATTTCTTCCGTAATACCTCAACTTTTACGCTTGTCCGCTAACGAACAAGGATGATGACGGCATTCAGCAAATTTGACTTAAGCGGAAAAACCGCTCTCATAACCGGGGCAGCCGGCCTCTTGGGCAGGGAACATGCGTTGGCCTTGCTCGAGAGCGGTGCGACCGTCGTGCTCACTGATTTGGGACTTGAGGCACTTGCGGCGGCGCGGGACACATTGTCGCAATTCGCAGAGCCGGCCAGGATACTGACGCAGGCTGTGGATGTGACACAGCCTAAAATCATTGACGCGGTAGCCGATAGGCTGGCTGCCGAGGGACACGCGATCGATATCCTCGTGAACAATGCTGCGATCGACCCGAAGGTACAGGGTGACCAAGGGGTGCTCGAAACGTCTCGGCTCGAGAACTTCCCCCTCGATCAGTGGGACATGCAAATCCGCGTGGGTCTCACCGGCGCTTTTTTGTGTAGCCAGGTTTTTGGCACGGCGATGGCAGAAAGCGGAAAGGGTGGGGTTATCCTGAATATTGCTTCGGATCTCTCCGTAATATCTCCCGATCAGCGCCTTTACCGCAAAGACGGCGTGCCGGATGAGATGCAGCCCGTGAAACCAGTGACCTATTCTGTCATCAAGGCGGGTCTTATTGGCCTGACTCGCTACCTCGCAACATACTGGGCGGATCATGGAGTTCGATGCAATGCTCTCTCGCCAGGAGGCGTCTATACGGGGCAGCCAGAAGACTTCGTACGGCGAATTACCTCGTTGATTCCGCTTGGAAGAATGGCAAAGCGCGACGAATACCGCGCGGCCGTACAGTTCCTCTGTTCCGACGCGTCCATGTACCTCAACGGACAGAACATTGTAATGGACGGTGGGAGATCCGTGTGGTGACGCCATTCCTGAACAAGTGGTGTCATGAACTGCCCCAGTTCGTGAGATCGCGACGGCACCCCCATCGATCGGGCCGGAATACAGGATGAGCCGGAACGTTGCTATTATCCCCGCGCGCGGGGGATCGCAGAGTATTCCCGATAAGAATATTCGGGAATTTTCTGGGAAACCCTTGATCGCATGGACCATTGAAAAGGCGCGCGAAACCAAGGGTATCGATCGAATAATCGTCTCGACGGACAGCGAACGAATTGCAACTGTTGCTCGTAACTATGGCGCGGAGACTCCCTTTCTCCGGCCTGCATCGCTTTCCACTGCGGAAATGGCAATTGAGCCGGTATTGAAACATGCTTACGAGTGGCTTCTCGCCAATGAAGGTTATCAGGCAGAGACGCTCGTCCTGCTCTTTCCGACGAATCCGCTCCGCGAAACACGACACATTGAGGAGTCGCTTCGTCTCTTTCAGGAGACCGTCGCGGACTCGGTGATCACCGTGAACGAGTCGCCCGCGCACTATACGCCTTACTGGACCATTGTCCGAGGCGCCGATGGGAGGGCCCGCTACTTCGGCGGCGGGGACATGCGCACAGGATATACCCGGCGTCAGGATTTTCCGGAGCGTTGTTTCGCCAAGAACGACCTTATTTTCGTTCTGCGGCCTCAGAACCTCTTCGGAGATCTGCCGAGTCTCTATGGCAGACGAACAGAACTTCTAGTCACCGATCGTATCTACGACGGCGACATCAATACTCGTGAAGACTGGGATCTGACGCTCTTGACGTTCCGTTATCTGACTTCGCTTAAAGCGCCAGCTCACTCTTGAGCTTAAATATCCTTATTGTCACAAACACCCTCCATCATGTCAAATCGCTATTGACGTGAGAGGTGGCCTTGGACTAGCGCGTCCAAAGAATGTGTGAGGCAAGGCATATGGCAATTCCAAGCGTTCTTCCTGCCTGTGCATTTTGTGGTGGCAACAAAAGTTGCGTGATCCAATATGGTCAATTTCCAATGGCACCGCGTGCCACAAAGGAAATAGCCGTGCGGACTTTTGATTTTGCGGTTGGAACATGTGACTCTTGTGGCTTGATACAATTGATGCATCCGGCTGATCCTAGCGTGCTTTATGAAGAATTTAAAAATGACGTTATCGGTGAGAAGCTCGCGAAGCATAGAATGGCCTTCAAGGAGTTCTTGAAATTACATATCAAGAAAGATGATAAATTGTTTGAGATAGGTGCAGGTGATGGGACGCTTGCAACATTACTACACGACAGTTTTGATCGTAGAGTCGATATCACCATCAACGATATCAATAATATAAATCGCGTTAGGAGTGATTTCTATTGTGTCGATGGTTGTTTTGAGACAGCCATAGTCCGTAGGAAGTACGATGTCATTTATTCGTCGCTCGTGTTTGAACATATCTGCAATTACGATGAGCACTTGCGTAAGGTGCGGACGATTTTGCGCGCTGGTGGGAAGTTTATAATGTCGGTGCCGAATATTGAAGCATGGCTCGAAAGACAATTTCTGAATACGTTCTCTCAAGAACATACCATATATGCCTTTAAAGAAGATGTATGTGATCTATTATCGAGATATGGGTTCGTCTTGCAGTCATCCTCAGATTACTCGGACTACAGCATCTTCTTGTGCTTCACTCGCGACAATGATGAAAATGTTGGTGCAGGCCATAACGGCAAAGTAATGATCGAGAGAAAAAATACTTTGTTGGCAAACTATCACCGGTTTCTACAGGCTCTTGCTGGCTTTATCAATGATCAAGCAAAGGGCCGTACGCTCCATATCTTTGGTGCAAATAGTTCAGCCCAAATACTGTTACGCATGTTGAGTGATGAGAATAGGAGGCGAGTTCGTTTCATTTTCGATAATTCGCCGTTAAAACAAGAGAAGTATCTTTATGGTTTCAATCTAACAATTAAAAGCCCTACGATGGTTAAATTATTAGGTAGTAATGATGCGGTCCTGGTGTTTATGGGGGCGTTTGATAGTGAGATTATTTTACAACTTCGTTCCTATAATGACCAAGTCATCATCATCTCAAGACGCGATTTTGATGAGCGGAACCCTGTCGAAACATCGAAGAGGACTGAGAGCTAACGCTGCAGATATTCCGATACCTTGAGGTTGTCCGGAGGAATACCTTTGAAGTTGCTCGTAGTTGTTAATAATCATAATAGTTTCAGCGTTATGGAATTCTGCCTTAGCCTGAGGAAATACGATGATGCAGTTGAGGTGATGGTCGCCTGCGATGCTGAACTGAATGCTGCCCATGTGGAGTTTTTTGCGAAAAACAAGATTCAACGAATGGTCTTTCACCTGGGCACCAATGGCGGTGGAAACAAGAGGCAATTGTCGGTGGTAGCGAGCGCAAAACAACTCGAGAGTCAGTCAAGGAGCCGCTCAAAGAGCCAAAGAAGCGATAACTTATTAGGTACAGTTTTCTCACTCCTCATAGATTTTGCGTTGTCATCATCCTTATTTTACTTCCTGCGAGAACAGTTTATTTTCTACAGACTCAAGAGACACAAAAAGCACGCTCTAGAGTTTATCGACAAATTCAAACCGGATGTTGTGATCTCGATCTCCGATCGTTCGCACGACTACATCGAGGCATCCACCTTATGGGCTGCGAAGCAGCGCGGCATCAAAGTGCTGGTTCCTTACGTTGCCCAATATGATATGGATGCCGCATTGGTTTATCGAATGGCCAAAAACGGCAAACCTGACCGAGAACTTCGCGCGTTTTGGCCGCCTTCACTATACAAAATCATTTCGTATTTGAGATTTAAGGATCAACTATACAAGGGGCTGTTTTTTCAATCCCCCTATGTGCTTAATGCGCACAGAAGAAGCGGAACACTTTCGGCCTATCCATGGTGGATTGGGAACGGGAACAGTGATGTTGTGTGCGTTGATTCAGGACACACCGCAAGAAAGTATTTAGAGCATCGCGTCAGGAGCGACAAGATTGTTGTCGTAGGACATGTTACTTACGATAAAGTCTTCTTCTCGTATGCTAATAGGCAGTCGATCAAGCAAGCGTTGATGAAAAAATATTCCCTAGCAAGCGACAAGAAGTTACTGATTCTGAGTATGCCTCAGTATGCTGAACAGGGTTATATGGACTGGGATCAGCACTGGGTTGAAATTGACTCGACCATCAAGGCAGTTGTCTCTACAAACAATAATCTATTGTTGTCCATCCATCCCAGAAGTGATGTAAGAAATTATGCGTCTCTGGAGAGAAAGTACCAATGTAGAATTCTGGAGGAGCCGCTCTCAGACGTAATTGGCGCGGCTGATTTATTCCTGGCCTCTAACTCTACAACTTTCACATGGGCGGCTCTCTGCGGAATCCCTGGCATAGCGCTCATGAGTCCAGTCCCATTTTTATTTTCGTATTTGGAATCATTACGCCCGGTAAGCGCTAGCTCTGATCTAACTGCTGAAATCACTAATATTCTAAAATCCCCAGCGATTTCGTTCGAGCCTGATTGGCAACAGTTGAGCAGAAACGAGGTTTTTGATGGCAAGTTCCAAGAACGCTTTCTTCGGCTCTTGAACAATATGCGATCAGTCCATCGGGCTTCACTATTGCCTACGGAGGATAGCTTTTCTTCCGCTGAGAGCCATGGAGAGCGAAGCGAGGCGAGTAGTCCGGGGTAGGCGCGGGCTGGCGGGCGAAGCAGCCAGCCCATCGTGCCGTCGAGCCATTGTGGGCGAGCATTGGCGCAGTATGCGCTCTCGTCGACTGAAGAGAAGTTAGTGTAATGCCAAGTTACCTTGAGACCCACTACACACGAGACGAATACAGCGAGACCGCTTACCCTCAGCGACTGTGCGACCATATTGTTAGCCACTACATCCGACCGCACGTCGGCAATGTGGAACAGAAAACGATCCTCGACGTCGGAAGCGGCAAGGGGAATCACCTTGTCGGATTCGCGCGCAGAGGGCTCATTGCTTTGGGCCTGGATAAGCGGAAGGAATGCCTCAAGGTACTGGATACATTCGATATTCGTGAGTGCGACTTGGAGCGCGACCCCTTCCCCTTTGAAACCGAAAGCCTGGATATTGTGTTCTCAAAGTCGGTGATCGAGCACGTTGCGAACGCGGATAACTTCTTGAAGGAGACGTACCGCATACTGAAACCCGGTGGACTTGCGATTCTCATGACGCCAGATTGGAGGACACAGGCCCATCTATTTTGGGATGACTACACGCATGTAAAACCGTGGACCCGGAAGGGTCTACAAAATGCGCTCATAATTCATGGCTTCGAGGAAGTCGAAAGCATTCTGTTTCGTCAGCTTCCCTTGCTGTGGAAGTATCCGGTACTCGAGTGGTTGGCGGATGCGATCGCCTTGGTGCCGGAGTCGTGGAAATGGAAAGATTGCGACGAGAGCGCGTTTCGTGAGTGGATTCGATTCTCGAAGGAGAAGATGCTTTTGGCAACAGCCGTGAAGCCAGCAGGATGAGGCCGGACGATCAGGTTCCCCTTGTAGGTGACTATGGAAAGACGGACTACCAGGTTTGGTTGGAGACCTCGTCAGAAGCTTGCGGATATTGTTTACGAAATGGTTCAGACGGATATTCCATATCTGGACGGTGCGCGGTGAAGGTTCTATTTACCTCCCCGATCATTGAGCATCCCCCAGCCGGCGGACCACAGCTCAGGATCCACAACTCGATTAAGGCCCTTGCCCGTGTGTGTGATCTGCGGATTGTCGCGCGGACTTCTCGTGATCTGGTTGATTTCTCGAAGGGCCTCCCTTTCTAACGCAGGGTATTCAGCATGTGTGGAATTTTGGGTGCAGTTCCTGCGGTTGAGCCGGAAAGGTTTCGAAGCGTCCTAGGACGCTTGTCGCATCGAGGGCCGGATGGTGAAGGCGTCTGGCAGGACCGTGAGCATGCTATTCTCGGCCATCGTCGGCTTGCTATTCTGGATGTTTCAGAGAGTGCATCTCAGCCGATGCAGTACCTTGGCCGTTACAACATTGTTTTTAACGGTGAGATCTATAACTTTCTAGAGATTCGCCGAGATCTCGAAGGGCTCGGCCATCAATTTAAGAGCTCTTCGGACACCGAGGTGCTGGTAGCGGCTTTCGCACAATGGGGTCCACATTGTTTAAACCGCCTCAACGGTATGTGGGCATTTGCAATTTGGGATAGCGACGAAAGGCGGTTATTTCTCTCTCGCGATCGCATGGGGGAAAAGCCACTGTTTTATTCACATATTGGACACTACTTCACGTTCGCCTCCGAGCAAAAGGCATTGCTTCCCTATCTTGAGCATGTACGCCCATCGGCCCGGTTTCACGAAATGTCGGACAGCTCGTATGCGTACGAAGCTACTCAGGATTGCCTGTTCGAAAACATCCGCAGGTTTCCGGCAGCACACTATGGGTGGTTGACGGATGGACGTCTCGAGACGAGCCGCTACTGGGTACCTCTTCATCGTAGTGTCGACGTTCCAGCGAAGTATCCAAACCAAGTCGATTGCTTGAGGGAACTGTTGCTTGATGCATGTCGAATCCGCATGCGGGCTGATGTACCCATCGGGACAGGATTGAGTGGCGGCATTGACTCGAGTGCCGTAGCTGCGTGCATAGCCGAGATCGGGCGCCGAGGCGCTGAGCGCCTGCCTGCCGATTGGCAGAACGCATTTGTCGCCGGCTTTCCGGGGACCGTCATGGACGAAAGCGCCTATGCGGAACACGTTGCTCATCACCTCGGCATCAGCGTGTTCAAGCTGGACATCCAGCCTGACCGTTACATAGATCGAATCGAGGACTGGGCCTACCTGCTCGAAGAAGTTCACGAGGTTAACCCCCTCCCGCACATCCTGCTGTACCGGGCGATGCGTGAGCAAGGCGTTGTCGTTAGCCTAGACGGCCACGGGGGTGATGAGTTGTTCTGCGGGTACGAGTCGTCGATTCTTCACGCGTTACCCGATGCCGCGCCGAATCTGCCGGCGCTGCGGATGGTTCTGGACACGTACCGGAATTGCCATCCGAGAAACAAACATTTTCGGGGCATGAGCCTGCCCGAGATCCTGGCCTATCTTGCGCGGTCGAGAGTCCGACGGATGCGTGACGAACGGCACGGGACTCTCGTAGACTTCTCAGGCAAGCGCCTCGGCAGTCTCAACTCGCACCTCTTTGAACTCGTCTTTCGCACAGTTCTTCCCACCCTGCTGCGCAACTATGATCGCTACTCGATGATCAGCGGCGTTGAGATCCGAATCCCGCTGCTCGACCATCGCATCGTCGATTTCGCCTTTGCGATTCCATGGCAATCCAAGATCAGGAATGGATTCACTAAAGCGATCTTGCGGGATGCTGTAACTCCTTGGTTACCAGAAAGCATCGTGACGCGAAAGGACAAAATCGGTTTTGCGCCACCGATTCGCGACTGGATGCGAGGGCCGCTCCGCGAATACCTCCTCGACGAAATCGCGTCACACTCATTTACGACTGCGGAGCTGATCAAGCCCCGCCAGCTCAGTGCAACTATACGGCAGCTCGTTTTCGGGAGTCGTCCGGTGAGGCTCTACACGGCGGAACAGACATGGAAGCAGTTCGGCATCTATTTGTGGGAAAAGGCCTTTATTCAAAACAGCAAACGCCGGTTCGGATGGTCTCTCGGATGATTTCTCGATGACGGTGGCAACGCTCGGAGCGCGTCCCAAGATCCTTTTTTTCGCGCCAATACTTGAGTATCCACCGGCCGGTGGTCCACAGATCAGCGTTGTCAACGCTGTAAAGGTGCTCCATCAGATCTCTGAATTACATATTGTGACCACTGTGCCGATCGATCGCGCAGAGGCCGAGGAGACCGCGCGCTTCTTCAAGGCACACAGCCATGCGCTGGTGCAAGCACCCACCAGCAAGCTTTCCGTGAAGGGGAAGATCCTTGGGCGTCTTCTGCGGCTGTTCAGGCGGCTGGCGGCGCCGATCCTCGCCAAGAGTGATGGCCGCTACGTCGTCCAGTACGCCAATGCGTACGGTATAGACATCTTTTGGGTCGATCGCGTTCTCGAGTACGCCTTCGCTGTTTTCGCAGAGCTGCGACGTTTGCGGCCAGCCGCCATGATCGTCGGGGACACCTGCTCCGTCTATTCGCGCTTCGTTCTGCGTGAACTGCCGCTGGTATCAAATCCGTTGCGCCGTCTGAAGATCAAGATCAGGGGGCGGAAAAAGCTGCGAGAAGAGCACATATTGACCGCCTTGGCCGACGTCGTAACTGCGGTGTCGGAACTGGATGCGCAGTACTTCCGATCCATCGCGCCAAACCCCGATCGCGTCAAGTTGTTCTCGAACGTCATTGACCTGCGCGACTACGCGGCCGATGAACAACAAGTTGTACATCCCGATCGGCTGTCATTACTCTTGCTCGGCTCCTTTGGTCATCAGAACAGTCCGATGGATCGGGCTGCGAAATGGATGGCCAAAGAGGTTATGCCGCTGGTGCTGCGTGAAGTGCCATCCGCTCACCTTTATATCATCGGACGGAATGCCGATAAGACGCAGGCGAACTTACGCAGCGACGCGATAACGGTGGTCGGGCAGATTCCGTCGGTGGTTCCCTTTCTCCGTCAGGCGGCAGCGACCCTCGTTCCGCTAAGATTTGAGTCCGGAACGCGATTTAAGATTCTCGAGTCCGGTGCTGCATCCGTACCTTGCATATCTACGGCCCTCGGTGCGGAGGGTATCGGCGTCACGGATAAAGTGAATATAATTATCGCCGACACTGCCGAGGAGTTTGCCGCCGCGATAGTGAGAGTATTGCGAGATCCCGCGTATGCGCGGCTCCTGGGGCGTCGACTGCACGACCTGGTGGCGGAGCGATACAGTCTCGACACGCAAAAGCGTGAGGGGCAGTCAATCATTCATTTCTTAAAGGAGTGTAGTCTTGTCCGGACCTCATAGCGGTACCGTCAACGTCGTTGGACTCGGGTACGTCGGGTGCGTCAGTGTCGCGTGTCTCGCGCAAGCGGGGCATCGGGTCATCGGCGTTGATGTCGATGCGTCAAAGGTCGCATTGATCCAGAGCGGCATCCCCACCATCGTGGAGCCGAGTTTGGACGAGTTGATGATGGAGGCGCATTCTCGCGGGACACTCAGTGCAACGAGCGACCTGGAGTGGGCTGTCACGCAATCCGATGTCTCAGTCGTCACGGTCGGGACGCCGAGCAGACTGAATGGTGATCTCGATCTGACGCACATCTACTCAGTTGCAGAGAAAATCGGGCACGGTCTTCAGAAGTCTCAACGCTATCATGCCATAGCGATCCGCTCTACTATCAAGCCCGGAACCTGCGCCACCGTTATCGAAATCGTCGAACGCTCTTCGGGCAAGCGGCATGGCAGTGATTTCTCCGTCGTGGCGAATCCCGAGTTTCTGCGCGAAGGGAGTGCGATCAACGACTACCTCAATCCGCCCTACGTCCTCCTTGGTGCTGATGACGCGCGCGGCGCAGAGGCGGTCGCGTCGATCTACGCCGGCGTAAACGCGAAGACGATGTGCGTCGGTATTACAACGGCCGAGATCATCAAGTATGTGAACAATTCCTGGCACGCGCTCAAAGTGACGTTTGCAAATGAAGTAGGCTCGATTTGTAAAGCGTTGAGCATCGATTCGCAGGAAGTTATGGATATCTTCGTCCGTGACCAGGTTCTCAACATCTCGCCGAACTACCTCCGCCCCGGGTTTGCCTTCGGGGGCTCATGCCTTCCGAAGGACCTCGCCGCCCTTGCGGCCCTCGCGCGGAGTACCGGCACTGACGCGCCGATCCTTCAGAGCATCGCGGTGAGCAATGACTATCACATCCAACGCGCGATCGATCTGATCAAGAAGCAGAGCCAGAAGCGGGTCGGCTTCCTCGGCCTAAGCTTCAAGGCAGGCACGGACGATGTGCGGAACAGCCCAGCCTTGAAGATCGCCGCGGCATTGCTTCGTGATGGCTATGACATCCGGATATTCGACGAGGCGGTGCATTTCTCGCTGTCGAGCGGTCGAAGCACGGCGTCATTGCGGGCAAGCCTTGGGCATGTCGCAGAACTTCTCGTCGCGACACCCGAGGAGCTTTTGGCGCATGCAGAGTTCGTGGTGGTTGCGAAGAAGGACCAATCCTTCGAACAGATTCTACTCGGTCTGAATGGCCGACCGCTGATTGACCTGGTCTGCATGGCTAACATGGTCAGGAGTCAAGACAGCTACGTCGGTCTCGCATGGTAGCCGCGAATACTGGCTTGAAAACTGGGCCTTCGTTTTCCTGAGTGGTCCCAAGGTCGGCGCTTTCGCCGACGTAGCGGCCTCATTGAAGATGTCGACACGTTATATCATGACAAATTTTGCCTACGGGTTCGGTCCGTTCTTGAGGACGACAGAGCTTGCTCTGGCGACGTGCGACATTCTCTCCAAAGGCACCGGCGAGACCTTCGGCGTCATCGTTCCATGGGTGTACGGAGAGTCTCAAAAACAAATTCTTCTCGAAGAATTCGGCGATGTCTTGAAAGAGCACCCCGGAGCCATTGTGCTCGATAAGCGGGTCGGCGCCGAGCTCGAACTCATTTTTTATGGAGAGAAAGGCTACGCGGAATCGCTCAAGTACTATCACAACTATCATGAGCGAGTCACCGACGATATCAACAACTATATTGCGAAGGGCATTATCACTGAAACATTTGACGGTGAACCGATTTCCATCGAGCGTAGCGCCATCTCGCTTTGCATAAGTCGCGCGCCGCGCGTCTACTTCGACATCGAACCGTCGTACTATACGAGCTTTGGGTACGTTTCCGAGATCCTCGAGCGAAGCCTGGAGATCCCTGAGATTGCCCCCGAAAGAGAATTGTGCAACGCTCTTATACCGCTTTCGATAGACGTTGAAAAGCGCCACCGGCTTCATTTCATAGCCGATCCCGCGACATTCAGTTACCTTGGCGAGCGTCCACCCCGCTATGGGAGTGAAGTTCTAACTCCTCCGAATGCCTTTCCGCCGAAAGAGGCGGATTGCTCCGGGATCGAGCTGGGAATCTTCGTGAGCATCACCGGTATTCCCGGGTTGCAACGGCTCTTTCAAGAGGCCCACCAGTTGGGATTCCGGTTCTACTCAAATAAGCCGCAATTCATACCAGGCGCCGTACGTGCGCTTCCTCGTACTTTGAGGTGTAAGAACATCTCCCTGCATTTTGCCCGCGCCGGGTGGGGCTCCATCTGGTACTCGCAGTTCACCGGAGTCCCGCTAGTTGTCCCGAAGCATGACCCGCACGACGATCCGGAGATTTACTTCAACAATATCTGTATTGAGCAGCTAGGAATCGGGAAGGTGTATGCTGGGCAGCCATTGGCTGATCTTCTCGCCTTCAGTGATACGTATAAAGCCGCAGCAGATCGACAAAATCGGCGTATTGAGACGACATATGGTACAATAAATGGTATTGCGTATACTGCAGAAAGAATAGCGATGGATTATCTTGGCAGTCTTTTCCGTCCGTCGCACTAAAGGTGGTCAATAGCCTATTCGCTTAGATCAACAACAAAACGCTATGACAAAATTGATCGTTGAGCTGTGTCAAAATCATCAAGGTAACCTCCAGATGTTCGAGAGATTGATAGAGTCTGCGGCAGCGAGTGGCGCGGACTATATCAAGATGCAGTCGATCTTCTCTGATGACCTAACAAAGCGCGAGCGCTTTGAAGAAGGCGAAACGGCACCTGACGGCATGACCAAGACGATCAAGCGTCCGTATAGCGCCGAAAAGGCCAGGCTCTCGAAGCTTGACCTGACAATGGACGACCATGTGTGGTTCATCGACAAGTGCAAGGAGGTCGGCGCTATTCCGTTGACGACCATCTTTGCGCGGCACAGAATCGCGGTGGTGGGTGCCTTGCCTTGGCCGGAGCGCGTGGTGAAAGTGGCGAGTTACGATTGCGCAAGCTGGCCGATGCTACGGGAGCTCGCCGGATATTTCGACCGCTTCCTTATTTCAACCGGCGCCATGCACGATGACGAAATACGTACGACCGCCGCGCTGATGAAGGAACTCGGTAAAGAGTTTAGTTTTCTTCACTGCGTAACAAGTTACCCCAACACGCTCGACATGTGTCATCTGGCGCGCATGAGCTGGCTTCGCACATTCACGCCGGAGGTCGGCTGGTCCGACCACACGCTCGTGGAGCGCGACGGAGTGACGGCAGCAAAGGTCGCCATCATGCTGGGCGCAGATGTTGTCGAGCGTCACATCACGGTCAGTGCCAAAGACGATACAAAGGATGGGCCGGTTTCGATAACACCGGCTCAATTGAAGGATCTCGATGAGTTTCGAAGACTTCCAAGGGAAATACAGAAGGAGACTATCGAGCGGGAGACCCCAAATTGGCGATCGCTCCTCGGTGAGGCCCAGCGCCCGTTGGGCCAGGTCGAACTTCTCAACCGGGATTACTACCGAGGACGCTTCGCGAGTCCCGACGGAAAAGGAGGCTGGATATACAACTGGGAGGATAGGAGCCTTCCATAGGATGGGAGACCTCTATATAATGCATGGTGAAAGGTGCCGCTTCCAAAGAACCAGCCACGCTCCTTCATGACGGAACAGCCTTCCGTATAGTCGGCATTATCCCGGCTCGGGGAGGTTCGAAGGAAGTTCCCCGGAAGAACATAAAGCTTCTTGCTGGACAGCCCTTACTTACCTATATGCTGAGTAGCGCCTTAGGCTCTCGATATCTTACACGCGTAGTCGTCTCGTCCGACGACGATGAGATCTTGCGGGTTGCGGCAGAATATGGAGGCGAGGATGTTTGCCTCAAGCGTCCGAGAGAGCTTGCCGAGGACGACTCGCCGGACGTTCCGATGCTTCAGCACGCAGTGCGCGAGATAGAACAAAGAGACGGGGTCACGTTCGATTACGTCGTCCAGCTTCACGCCACGACGCCGTTCATGACATCCGCAGATATCGACGGCGCCATGAAGACGCTTCTCGACGACCCGGAGGCCGATTCTGGCGTAAGCGTTTTTCAAGTGAATAGCTACCACCCCATCAAATTAAAGAAGATCGTCGGCAACCGGCTCGAGCAGTACGTAGAACAGTGTGAGGAAAAGACAACATCTCGGCGACAGGACTTTCTTCCTGTCTACAAGAGGAATGGCGGTCTGTATGCCTCCAAGCGCTCGGTGGTGATGACCCTCGGAAGGGTGTGGGGGGACCGGGTCTTGCCATATGTGATGCCCGACCATCGGTCACTCGAGATAGATTCCCCAACCGACTTCTTGCTTGCCGATCTCTTGATGCGGCATATTAAGGCGAACGGCGACCCTGGAGCGTTGTGAGTATGATCGAGCGCATCTGTCACGAGTCACAAGAGCTTGCGCTCATCATTCGACGTTCCTTTCACAAGGAGGGGATTGAGTTCTTCACGCCCGGCACGTACTCCCAGCAGATTGGCTACATGAATCGGCCGGCCGGGTACGTCATCGCACCGCACGTACACAATCCGGTTCAACGCGAGGTGTACTACACCAACGAAGTGTTGTTCATCAAAAGCGGCCGCGTGCGTGTGGACTTCTATTCCGAGGGGCAGACCTACTTCGAAAGCACTGTGTTGGAAGCTGGCGACGTGATCCTGCTGACCTACGGCGGGCACGGTTTCGAGATGTTGGAGCCGACGGAAATCATCGAAGTGAAGCAGGGACCTTACGCTGGCGACCGTGACAAGACGCGATTCGAGCCCTCCGAGCGAATACAGATCGCCACCTAGTAAAACGAGCAGCCCATCTTATTCGGAGCGCCAATTGACACACTATTTTTCTACTGTGCAGCAGACCGTAAAAGATTGCGTGCGGCGAGTCTGGCTGTTGCGGCTCGTTGCGTTTATTGTGCTCCGTCCGAGGAGGTTTTGGGACGAATTCATCGGCCCTTTGGTAGATTACTGGCGATTTCGCCGCTCCGTCGAGGGGTTCAGGAGGTTTCTTGCGCGAACCCCAGATACGCAAATGGATTGCGACCGACCCGGACTATTGATCGTCGCTGGCCAGGCGATGAACGCGCATTGGTGTCAGCTCTGGTCCCTGCTCGGCGGAGCGTATCGACGCACCGGCCACCTCGTTTTTGTGCTCACATCGAAGAGCGAGCCAATTCGCAATCTGTATTTTCGCTTGTTCGGCATCAAGTGTATCTATCTGGAAGATCTGCAGATCCGATCGATTATCATACCTGAGTCCTTCACCAACGACGTCACTCGTCTCGAAACCTTTCAAGGTTTTAAGAACTTTTCCGTCGAAGGGGTGCCGTTCGGTCAGATCGCGATTTCTACATACAGCCGACTTCGCGCGACGGGTATCATCGATGTCTCGAATCCCAAGGTTCGCGCGGAGATTCGGGCATGGTTAATCTACCTCTATCAGACCATCGAGACTGCAAAGCGACTCTACGAAACGAAGAACATTCAGAAGCTGTTCTTCACCGAGGTGTTCATGGAAGAGTACGGTGCATGCTACTATGCGGCGCTTGCTCACAAACTGAACGTCGTTCGTTTTGCCGGCACCGTTCGCGACGACGCGGTTATCGTCCAGCACCTTACTCACGAAAGCGATCGGACCCACCATGCTTCGATCAACCCGAAAAGTTGGGCGCGCATCTGTGAATATCCTGATTCTCTTGCAATGGATCGGGAGCTTCAGCAGAATTTTCTGGACCGTTACGGCGATCGCTGGGCATTGTCCAAGAGAAATCAGTCTAACGCTCGCATCATGCCGCCCGATGAAGCCAGAGCACTGCTTGGTGTTCCACACGATCGCAAGATCGCGGTGATCTTCAGCCACATCCTCTACGATACCCTCTTCTTTTTTGGTGAGGACTTGTTTCCGTGCTATGCCGACTGGTTCGTGGAGAGCGTCAAGGCGGCATGTATGAATTCCGATGTTCAATGGTTTGTGAAAGTACATCCATCCAATCTGTGGCGCGGTGAGCTTGAGTACTTTTTTAGCGGTAAGTATGAGGAAGTGCGACTGATCGAGAAGTATATCGGCAAACTTCCTGACCATGTGCAACTGGTTTACCCAGACACCCCGATCAGCCCGTACACGTGGTTTCAGATTACCGATTATGGCATCACCGTGCGCGGCACGTCGGGTATCGAACTGGGGGCGTTGGGAAAGACGGTCGTCACTGCGGGTAGCGGGCGTTACGAGGAGATTGGGTTCAGCATCAATTCCCACAGCATCGATGAGTACCTGTCGGTGTTGGCACGACTTCCCGATGTGCCTACGCCCACAGCGGAGCAACGCCGCCTTGGCGCACGATTTGCCTACGGGACGTTTTGCATGAAACCGTTCACGCTCGATTTTCTTCGACCGGTCCCACGTGCCGGCAAGACCAGTATCTTCAGCCCGGACGACCTAGTGTACCTCGGAAATTTCCCAAGCGAGCCTGAAGAGCTTCCGACGTCGATTAGCAGGTTTGTGCAGTGGAGTTTTGACCGCGATTCCATTGATCTCCTCAATGAGTGGCCGACGGAGACGTCTCGCTTGACGTCGTGGGCAGAAAAGGCCAAGGAGTTCTCGAATTAAACTGCTGCAGCATCGTATCTTTGATGTGGGACGACTGGCGAATAAGCGCATTCTGGATATTGGCTGCGGGAGAAACAAACTGTCGGGAGCCATTGGTCTGGATCGGACTCCGTTCCCGGGCGTGGATGTAGTGTCCAATCTGAACGATGGTCTTCCCTTTGCCGACGAAAGGTTCGAGGTTGTCTACTCTGACCAAGTGCTTAAGCACGTACCAGACACATTTTCAGGAGGCACTTTATGGCAATCAGATACTCACAAATACTCAAGATAATAGAGAATGCATTTACGTGCCCCAAGACATCTTTGAGATTATTAGCACGTTCGCATCAAATAGAACGAGCAATTCGGTACAACGGTCTACCGGCCACAAAAACTGATGCTCCTCGTGGGGGGCCAATTGACAGTAACGATTTTTTTAAGTATTGCACCGCGCACAAAAAGGGTCATGGAATTTGGAAGTGGGAGCATTATTTCGATATTTACGATAGACACCTAAATAAGTTCAGGGGAAGACCAGTCACCATAATGGAAGTAGGTATTTACAGTGGAGGCAGCCTAGGTATGTGGCGCCACTATTTTGGAGAGCAATGTAAAATCGTCGGCTTAGACATTGCCAGTGAATGTTCGGTCTATATAGGTCCGTTTGTGGATGTGTACATCGGAAACCAAGGCGATAGAGAGTTCCTCCGCAATACCCTGGATAAATGCGGTGGTGTCGATGTATTCGTGGATGATGGGAGTCACATCCCGGAGCATCAAATAGTCGGGTTCGAGGAGGTGTTTCAATTTATTCGCCCTGGTGGCGTTTACATTTGCGAAGATATTCAGGGAATTCACAACGAATTTATTGAATATGTTTATGGCTTGTCCAAGAGTATTTGTCAAATCCGTTATACCGGTGACAAGGCGAAGATCCCCACAAATGCTCTGCAACGTTGGGTTCGATCCATTGAAATCGCGCCATATATTGTAGCTATTGATAAGCATGAAAGGGAGCAAAGCTCCTTATTAAATTCTAAATGGGGAACAGAGTGGCAACCATTTTCTGCAAAAGCAACTTTTTGAATTTCTCCCTTCGAACTTTAACCGGGGGCTACGCAAATTGGAAAAAGGAACTCTCTGATTAAACTGCTGCAGCATCGTATCTTTGATGTGGGACGACTGGCGGATAAGCGCATTCTGGATATTGGCTGCGGGAGAAACAAGCTGTCGGGAGCCATTGGTCTGGATCGGACTCCGTTCCTGGGCGTGGATGTAGTGTCCAATCTGAACGATGGTCTTCCTTTTGCCGACGAAGTATTCGAGGTTGTCTACTCCGACCAAGTGCTCGAGCACGTTTCAAATCTGATCGGGCTAATCGAGGAGATCCACCGTATCCTCATACCAGGTGGGATGATGGTTGCCCATGTTCCGTATTTCAGGTCGAGCTGGGCTACTATCGATCCGACGCATGTGCGACAATTCACGCTGAATTCTCTCGACTATTTCGTTAGGGGGACGTACGAGTATGAGGGGTATAGATTCTCGAACACCGCTTTTTCACGGGTCGAGCGCTATCTGGACTGGAACTATCCGTCCTCGCTGCTGCGATTCGTATTCACCGGCCTAGCGCGGAGGTGGCCGTACAGGTTTGAGAACTCGATACTGTCTTTCATTTATCCGTTCGAGAGTATGACGTTTGTCCTCACAAAATGACGCAAGGCGTCTTGGCGAAAAACTCCAGTATCTTGACGGTTGCCACAGTCGATTATCTTCCTCAAGCAGTCGCAACGCTAAGGAGCGCCTATCGACAGAGCCCGCGCTCTTCCTTTCACCTCTTCGCCGTTGACGCAACAGCAGATACTATTGCTGATCTGCGCCGACTTCTCGGAAACGATGCCACATGGATCTGCGTTTTCGGTCCGAATGATCTTGGGCCAGAGCGTGCCGGATTCCTTGGGGTATTCAATCAATACAATGCTGTTGAACTGTGCTGCTTAGCAAAATACGTCGGCATCTCGCACGTGTTGCGCGACCCATCGGCAGGAAATGTGTGTATTTTCGCAGATGCGGATACGCTGTTCCTCGGCGATGTGCATGAACCAATCGAAGCGATGGGGGAACGCGCCGTACTCTTGACGCCGCATTACATGGGTCCGTCCAACGATATCTTAGAGCATGACACGATGATGCACGGTTGGATCAACGCGGGGTTTCTCGCGTTTCGCCGGAGTCATCCTGGTACCTGGCGTATCCTCGATTGGTTGATTAACCGAGTTTCCCGACGGGGATTCTTCGCCCCCCAATATGGTCTCAGTTGTGATCAGACATGGCTTTCAGCGATGCCGGTGCTGTTTCACGACCTGACATATGTAAGTAGGCATCGTGGTCTAAATGTTGGCTATTGGAATCTAAGTGAGCGACCACTTGCGCGGTCCGGAAAAGCTATCTTAGCCGGCGATAGTCCTCTCCTGTTATTTCACTTCAGTGGATTTGACTGGACGCACTCGAAGCGCTTATCGAAACACTCAGAATGTCCTGTACCGCCTGGTTCGATTTTGGAGGAACTCTGTCAACTCTACCTGTCCGAACTCAACGACGTCGCAGATCTCGAGGTGGAGATCAAGGGACTTGAGACATTCGCGTGTTCGAAGGCGGACTTAATTGAAAGGATCCATGTCGGGTCTCTCCGCAACGGGGTAAATATCGTTACACCCACGACAGAGCTCGGTTTTTTTTCCAGAGTGGGCGGAAAAATAGATTCTCTGTTTCGCAAGACTATAGCCTGGCGTGGCAGGTGAGCATGGCGAGTAGGCAATTCCAAATTGGCAGACATGAAATCGGCGGCAGTAAACGCTGCTTCATGATCGGCGAGGTTGCGCAGGCGCATGATGGAAGCCTCGGCATGGCGCACGTGTTCATTGATGCAATTGCGGCTGGCGGCGCAGACGCCGTGAAGTTCCAGACACATATCGCCGAAGCGGAAAGCTCGCCAGATGAGCCATGGCGGATGCGTTTCAGCACCCAGGATGCTTCTCGCTTTGCTTACTGGGAGCGGATGGAATTTCGCGAGGATCAATGGGTCGGCCTTAAGGAACACGCGGAGCAAAAGGGTCTTGTTTTTCTCAGCTCACCCTTTTCAGAGCAGGCGGTTGACCTGTTAGATCGAATCGGGATGCCGGCGTGGAAGATCGCATCGGGTGAGGTGAGCAATCCGCCACTGCTTGAGCGCATCGTGCAGACAGGAAGGCCGATTTTGCTTTCGACCGGCATGAGTCCGCTTTCGGAAATAGACCGCGTGGTGAATTGGTGTAAATCTCGATCCTACCCAGTGGCGGTCATGCAGTGCAGTTCCAGTTATCCTACCCCTCCAGAAAGGCTTGGGCTGAATTTACTTGCTGAGTATCGTGAGCGCTATGCTTGCCCCGTCGGTCTCTCTGATCATTCGGGGATGATCTTTGCAGGCCTCGCCGCTACTACTCTCGGAGCAGACCTTCTAGAGGTGCACGTGACCTTAAGTAGGGAAATGTTTGGCCCGGATGTCATCGCGTCGCTGACCACTTGCGAGTTGGCACAACTGGTCGAGGGCGTACGGTTTATCGAACAGGCTCGGGCCTGTCCGATCGACAAGGACGCTATTGAGCCGAACGTAAAGAAACTACGGAACAATTTTCACCAAGAGTCTTTTTGCGACCCAGGATTTGCCCGTTGGAACACGGCTGGAGCGGAAGCACCTAGCTGCGAAGAAGCCAGGAACAGGGATTCCTGCAGATCAAATCGACCTGGTTGTTGGCTGCCGCCTTGTTACAGAGGTCAGGCGTGGACGAATGCTGAAGACTGAAGATCTTTGCTCGGCCGAAGAAGATGACTGACGCGCGAGGAACTGGCCGAATCCCGTTGACGCACAATCCTGGACGCTCCTTCTTCTATATCTGAAGACCGATGCGGCAAGCGCTTAGACTCGCCAAGCTAAGTTTCAAGATGATCTTCGTCATCGTGCTTTTCGGCCAATTCGGCCTTAGTGCTATGGCTTATTACCTGCACGTCGCTCATCCGGCATGGCCCTTTTGGATTACGCTCTATGCCGTTTCTGGGGTACTTGCGCTCGTGCATATCCCACAACACAAGCCAACCATCCTAGATTTATACTTTTGCGCCTTCATTGGATACGTCACTATAAGCTTCTTTATGCTTGGAGAAAGTAGCCAGCCTGAATTTGCGCAACGAATCATACTGCGAATTATTGCGCCCTATCTGACCGGTCGGATGATCGGCAGACATGCTCCGCTTTCTTTATTCAGTGGTCTACAAGTTCTATCGCTTCTATACCTATTGCTGATAGGAGTGGAACTGGTTCGAGATCCAGATTTATTTCAGTCTGACAGGCTGTATCTCTTTACCGCTGACGATTGGGACAGAACCGGCGGCGACCCGACCAGCTTTAACATTGGAACCACGCTCGGCACCGCCTGGATTGCAGCCTTTGCTTATTGCACTTATAAGGGGGAGCAGTATGGCGTCCCCGTAGTTTTCCGCGCTCGACCCTGGCTGTTCGCGGTTGAAGTTGGTTTTCCCGTGGTATTGTTGTGGATCGGGTCTCGTGCCAGTGTTGTTTCGATAGTGCTGTCTGCTATCATTCTTCCTAGTTTTACTTCTCGGATATTTACCCTAAGGAAGGTCGGTTGGTTGGTAATAACCATTGCGGCGTTACTTGTCTTTTACGCTTACCTCCCCGAAGAGAGAAGGTGGCTAATTGATGACATTGTAGTCGCTACCCCGGGAGGTTCAGTGTTCGAGCGGCTGGTGCAACTAAGCGACGCGGGGCGGCTTTTCCTGGAGTCCCCCCTCTTCGGGATTGGCGCAACAAATTTTGGATTACGATATTCCGGCCAACCGGCTGAGTTCGGGTCCCCCCACTCTCTCTTTGCGCAAGTACTCGTTGAGTATGGACTCGTCGGCGCAGGCCTACTGGCTTTGCTGCTTGTAAAGATTATTCGCACGTTCTCACGGCAGATGCGATCTCAAGACTACCGCGCGCGCCCTGCTGCGTGGGGCTTGTTTGGCATATGGATGTTCGTGCTCATCCAAGCTCAATTTATTGGTAATTTGTTCTATGATTACCATGTGTTTATGCTCACAGGCTTGTTTATTTCTTGCTTGCATAACGGGGACCGATGGGCGACTCAATTGAATCTGACTCAAGCACGCACAGTAGCGATAAAGCACGCTTTGAAGGAGTGATTCCAGTCTGTCTCAAAACTGCACGCTAACTACAGGTACTCAAACTTGAACAATTTTATCCCAGTCAATGAACCTCTACTTGACGGTAACGAAAAGAAATATCTTAACGAGTGTATCGACAGTGGTTGGATATCTTCGGAAGGGCCATTTGTCGAGCGGCTCGAGCGGGATTTTTCCGCCCGTGTGGGCCGACGGTTCGGAATCGCGGTAGCCAACGGTTCCGTGGCACTTGATGCTGCAGTGAAGGCGCTTGATCTCGGGTCCGGCGATGAGGTAATTATCCCTGCCTTTACCATCATTTCGTGCGCTGCTGCGATTGTGCGGGCGGGCGCAATACCTGTTCTTGTGGACTGCGAACCGGACACATGGAACATGGACGTGGACGAGGTTGAGCGGAAGATCACTCCACGCACCCGGGCCGTGATGGCTGTGCACATCTATGGGCTGCCGGTAGACATGGATGCCTTGCTGGCCATCACACAGCCTCGTGGCATCAAGGTGATCGAGGATGCCGCCGAAGCCCACGGTCAGACCTGCCGTGGCCGCCCATGTGGCAGCTTTGGCGAAATGAGCACCTTTAGCTTTTATCCCAACAAGCACGTGACCACCGGCGAGGGTGGAATTATTGTGACTGATGATGAAGGGCTTGCAGAGCGCTGCCGCAGTTTGCGTAATCTTTGTTTCACACCAGGCAGGCGCTTTATCCACGAAGAGTTGGGCTGGAACTTTCGCATGTCCAATCTGCAAGCCGCACTTGGCTGCGCTCAGCTTGAACGGCTGGATATATTTATCACACGCAAGCGACAAATGGGCCGCCGCTATGACGAGTTGCTGGCAGATGTATCGGGTATCCAGAGGCCGTTGGCTCAAGCAGCATGGGCTACAAATATTTACTGGGTGTATGGCCTGGTGCTTGATGACGCGGTGCCCTTCGATGCAGATGAAGCGATTCGGCGACTCGCTGCACTAGGGATCGGATGCCGACCGTTCTTCTGGCCCATGCATGAGCAACCGGTGTTGAAGCGAATGGGTCTATTTGCGAGAGATAGTCATCTCGTGTCAGAACGGTTGGCACGGCGCGGTTTTTACTTGCCGAGCGGCCTTGCGCTTACTCAATCGCAAATTGAGCGCGTTGCCGATGCCGTAAGACGGATGATGGCGGGATGAACGTATTCGCAGGTTATGCCCGCTATTACGATCTCCTCTATCGTGATAAACCTTATGGGGAAGAGGCAGAGTACGTTCGTCGTTTGATCTTAGCACGTGTTCCCAAGGCTTCCGTTA
Organism: Candidatus Methylomirabilis sp.; assembly: GCF_028716865.1. Classification (NCBI taxonomy): domain Bacteria; phylum Methylomirabilota (SeqCode); class Methylomirabilia (SeqCode); order Methylomirabilales (SeqCode); family Methylomirabilaceae (SeqCode); genus Methylomirabilis (SeqCode); species Methylomirabilis sp. (SeqCode). The sequence continues at coordinate 106,093 of NZ_JAQUOY010000004.1, forward strand.
TCGTGGAGCTGGGCTGTGGGACTGGTGCCCATGCGGAGCATCTGGCGCGTACCGGCATGGAGGTGAGTGGTGCCGATGTGAGCGAATGGATGCTGGAGCGTGCCGTAGCGCGGCGTGCCGCCATATCAAAGGACGTAGCGCAGCGTCTGCATTTCTGCCGTGGCGATGTGCGAGATGTCAGGTTGGCTGTGCGGGCGGATGCAGTGATTTCGTTGTTTCACGTCATGAGCTACCAATCGGAAAATGCGGATCTCCAAGCGATGTTCTCTACCGCCCGTGAGCATTTGAGGCCCGGAGGGGTATTCATCTTCGATGTCTGGTATGGGCCGGCAGTCCTTGCAGAGCGGCCCGCAGTACGTGTGAAAGAGCTCGAGGACGATGAAGTGAAAATAACCAGGATTGCCCAGCCCACAATGCACCCGAGTCGAAATCTGGTTGACGTGCATTATCGTATTATCGCTTGCGAGAAGAGGACGGGGTATTCCTCGGAAACTGAGGAAACGCATCGGATGCGTTACCTTTTCTCTCCTGAGGTCGAGTTGCTGGCAACACATGCGGGATTGAGCGTTATCGATGCACATGAGTGGATGAGCGGTCGAGCCCCCGGTTTTGACACGTGGGGTGTCTGTTTTGTGTGTCAGGCATGAAGCGGATTGGCATTCTCTTGGGAAGTGATCCAGGTAGTGGTGGCGGGTTTCAATACAGTCTGACCATGCTGGAGGCGCTTTCGGCGTTGCCACGCGAGCGCTATGGGATAGTTGCCGCTTTCTTCAACCCAGCATGGCGGGTATATGTCGAACCGTTCAAGTTGCGGATCCTGCCCCTTGGTTCTCGGGGCTGTGAGCCCTTCACCCTGGGCAGGATTTGGCGCATCGCCTGTCTGCCTATCAGTCCGTGGAAAGCAGTGCTTTGGCGATTGGATCCGGTTGTGCGAGCGATGTGGAAAGAGAGCTGTGACCTTTGGGTTTTCCCGTCTAATGACCATTGGAGCTATTTGTCGCCAGTTCCGGCGCTGGTTACCATCCATGATCTGATGCATCGTTATGAGCCACAGTTTCCAGAGGTTTCCCGATGGGGGCGCTATTTTTTCAGGGAATATCGTTTTCGCAATATCTGTCGTTTTGCAATGGCGGTATTGGTCGATTCCGAGATGGGGAAAAAGCAGGTAATGGAGTCCTATAGACTGAGGTCGGACAAGCTATTTCCCCTGCCATACTTGCCCCCGCGCTATGTGTTTGATTCTCTACCCTCCGCCGATTTCGACAAGCGGTATCCATTGCCGGCGCGCTTCCTTTTTTATCCGGCACAATTCTGGGCACATAAAAATCATGACAGACTACTTCAAGCAGTAGCAATCGTTCGACGTTCATACCCGGATATCTTTCTGGTATTGGCAGGGCCCAAACGCTACAAGTACTCAACGCTTATTCAACGTGTCGCTGACCTGGGGCTTAGTGAGCACGTGATTTTTACCGGCTATGTTCCCGATGCTGACCTGCCGGAATTCTATCGACGAGCGCGGGCGTTGGTGATGCCGACTTTTTTCGGGCCGACCAATATTCCGCCACTGGAAGCGTTCGCGTTGGGGTGCCCGGTAGCTATTTCAGGTATATATGGTATTCCCGAACAGACCGGCGATGCAGCCCTGCTGTTCGATCCAGGGTCGGTGGAGGATATCGCCATGGCTATTGAGCGATTATGGAAGGACGATTGGCTTTGCGAACAATTGCGTGCCAAAGGCTACGCGCGTTCCGGAATATGGCGACAAGTCGACTTCAACAGAAGCTTGCAAGGCGTGATCGATAAGCTACTTGATTGTAGGGCGTCTTAAGCAGGCGCATCCGAGCGGCGAGGCGAGGGTCGAAGATGTTCTCTAAACAGAAGCTCCTGATCACCGGCGGCACAGGGACCTTCGGTAATGCAGTTCTCCGAAGATTCCAGGACACAGATATTGAAGAAATCCGCATTTTTAGTCGAGACGAGAAGAAGCAGGACGACATGCGGCGAGCGATGAAGAACCAGAAGATCCGGTTCTGTCTCGGCAACGTACGGGATTACGACAGCATCGCCTCGGCAATGCAGGGCATTGACTACATCTTTCACGCCGCTGCGCTCAAGCAGGTGCCCTCCTGCGAGTTCTTTCCTCTCGAGGCCATTCGCACTAACACTCTCGGCGCAGAAAATGTCATGAATGCGGCGCTCGCCTGCGGCGTGAAGAATATGATTGTGCTGAGTACCGATAAGGCTGTCTATCCGATCAACGCCATGGGTATGTGCAAAGCGCTCATGGAAAAACTCATGATCGCCAAGGCCCGCGTGTATAGCAATTCACGGACCATCTTCTGTGGCGTCCGTTATGGTAACGTAATGGCCTCGCGGGGCTCGGTAATCCCGCTTTTCATCAATCAGATCCTCGCCGGCCAGCCCCTGACCATTACCGATCCCAACATGACGCGGTTCATGATGACGATTGAAGACGCGGTCGATCTGGTGCTCTATGCATTCCAGAATGGCCAACCGGGCGACATGTTCGTGCAGAAGTCTCCGGCCTGCACAATAAGCACTTTGGCAGAGGCGCTCCTGAAGTTGTTCGATGCGAAGAATGAGGTCCGGATTATCGGCACGCGGCACGGTGAGAAGCTCTACGAGACGCTGTTGACCCGGGAGGAGATGGCGAAGGCGGAAGACCTCGGCGGTTACTATCGCATACCAGCCGATATCCGAGATCTCAATTACGCCTGTTACTTCACTGAGGGGGACGCGAAAGTCTCACCGCTAGAGGATTACAACTCACATAACACGCGTCGGCTCGATGTAGACGGAACCATCGACTTGTTGTGCAAACTCGAGATCCTCAACGAGGCGCTGGAGCAGCGAAAGAGAGCGCGTTAGAGATGATGAAGATCGGTATCACCGGAATCACTGGACTCATCGGATGGCACCTGCGCGCGTATCTGCAGGGCCGACCGGGGGTCGAGGTGCGCGGGGCGACGCGCGAGACATTCGCGGATGCCGATGCGCTGGCTGAATTTGTTTCCGGGCTAGATACCCTCGTGCATCTAGCTGGGATGAATCGCGGTGAGGACGCAGAGATCGAGGCGATCAATTTGCAATTAGTAGAAGCGTTGATCGAAGCGTGCGAGCGGACCGCCTCACTCCCCCGCATCGTTTTTTCCTCATCGACCCACGTCGAGCGTGACACCGTGTATGGACGGTCGAAGCGAGAAGGTGCCACGCGCCTCCGTCGCTGGTCTAAGAAGTACGGGGCGCGTTTCACCAATCTGATTCTTCCGCACGTTTTCGGCGAGTTTGGCAAGCCCTTCTACAATTCCGCTGTGTCCACCTTTTGCCATCAGTTGGCCCGGGGGGAGACGCCTAGCATCATCGTCGATGGGCAATTGGGATTGATACATGCGCAGCAGGTGACCGCGCGTATTCTTCAGATCGCCACGAATGGGGAAGATGGTGAGGTCAGGATGGAGGGGGAGCCGCTTACGGTGAGCGAACTGCTCGTCCGACTGGGGCGCATGGCCGATCTCTACAACGCTCAACTGATTCCGGACCTTCGGCATCCGCTTGATTTGCAACTCTTCAACACTTACCGTTCCTATTTGTTCCCCCATTTCTACCCGGTCTCTGTCAAGCTCCATAGCGATGACCGCGGCCAACTGTTTGAGGCGGTGCGAAGCTTGAACAGCGGGCAGATGTTCTTGTCCACCACGCATCCAGACATCACCAGAGGCAACCATTACCACACGCGTAAGGTGGAGCGTTTCCTGGTCGCCGAGGGAGATGGCTTGATACGGATACGCAAACTGTTTTCCAGCGAGGCGCTGGAATTCCGGGTGAGCGGCGCGCATCCCCAGTACATCGACATGCCAACTTTTTACACCCACAGTATCACTAACGTCGGCAATTCCGATCTCCTCACCCTGTTCTGGACGCATGAGATTTTCGATCCCAACGATTCCGATACTTACCCAGAACTGGTGGTCGCGGCATGAGCGCGCTCAAGATCATGACGATCGTCGGCACACGTCCGGAGATTATCAGGCTTTCCAGGGTAATGGCGCGCCTGGACCATTATACTCAGCACATCCTGGTTCACACCGGCCAGAACTACGACTACGAGCTCAACGAGATCTTCTTCAATGAACTGGGACTGCGCAAACCCGATCATTTCCTGGATGCGGTCGGTGCGAGTGCTGCGCAGACCATCGGCAATATCATTAGCCGCTTTGATCTCTTGCTGGAGCAGGAACGACCCGATGCCGTACTGGTGTTGGGGGATACCAATAGCTGCCTCGGTGTCATCGCGGCCAAGAAGCGACGCATCCCGATCTTTCACATGGAGGCGGGCAATCGCTGCTTCGATATGCGGGTGCCGGAGGAAGCCAACCGCAGGCTGGTAGACCACATCAGCGACATCAATATGCCCTACAGCGACATCGCGCGTGAGTACCTCCTGCGGGAAGGGCTGCCGCCGGACCGCGTCATCAAAACGGGTAGCCCGATGTATGAGGTCTTACACCACTATTTGCCACAGATAGAGACCTCAGACGTGCTTCGGCGCCTAGAGCTGATGCCGCAGGAATACTTCGTGGTCAGTTGCCACCGGGAGGAGAATGTCGATTCCGAGGTGAACCTGGAAAAACTTGTCCACGTCTTGAATAGACTGGCTGAGTATTTCGGGAAGCGCCTGATCGTCTCCACCCACCCGCGTACACGGAAGCGTCTCGACGAAAGCCATGCTTTGCTGCACCGGCTCGTTGAGTTGATGCAGCCGCTGGGCTTTCCAGACTATGTCTGTCTGCAACAGCATGCCTTCGCTGTGCTGTCCGACAGCGGCACGATCACTGAGGAGTCATCCATCCTCAACTTCCCGGCGCTGAACATCCGGGAGGTTCACGAGCGTCCTGAGGGGATGGAAGAGGCGGCAGTCATGCTGACGGGCTTGGAGTGGGAGAGGATCCTGCAGGCCGTCACCATCCTGGCGGAGCAGCCGCGGGGCAACCAACGCCTGCTTCGGCCGGTAGCCGACTACCAGGTCCAGAACGTTTCGGAAAAGGTCGTTCGGATCATCCTCAGCTACACCGATTACGTCAATCACTTTGTCTGGCGTAAGATCATCTGACCGTTGCGACTCCCTCAGAGAATGGATAAAGAAACGAGGGCCCTGCGGATCCTGTTGCTCACCGATCGGTTTCCTCCGGAGGTTCGGTCGGCGGCTCGGATCTTTCACGAACTTGCCTCGGAACTGCAGCGAAGAGGTCATGATGTGGCCGTCATCGCAAAGGCGCCCCGAGGCTATGTCGCTGGCGAGGGGCGGGGGAAAGTCCTGCCAGGATGGAGTGAGGTTGACGGCGTTAGAACTTTCCGGGTACGAGGGTGCCCGATTCCCGGGTATCATCCTATTCTTCGTGGCTTGGATCACCTGACCTTGGGATGGACTTTCGGTCGGGCCTGCCAACAGTTTGCGCGTCCGGATATCATCCTGGTGCAATCGCCGCCGCTTCCTTTAGCCTTGTCGGGAGGGACACACGCCAGAAGATGCGGCGGCCGACTGGTTCTCAATATTCAAGACCTGTATCCGAAGACTGCGATAGACCTGGGATTGCTGAGAAATCCGGTCGCAATTGAGTTCGCGGAACGCATGGAACGTCGAGCGTACCGCGAGGCAGCACGAATCGTGGTCCATTCGAATGGGAATCGCGATTTCCTCAAAAACTACAAAGGGGTGGCATTGGAAAAGGTTAACGTCATCCATAATTGGGTGAACACGGAGTTGCTGCGGCCGGAGCCGCGGGACAACGATTTCAGTCGATCTCATGGTCTAACCGGGAAGTTCGTCGTATCATATGCCGGCCTCATGGGATATGCTCAGGACCTGACTACTGTTATCGAGAGCGCGAGACGTCTGCTCGAGCGTTCTGACATACTGTTCCTTCTCGTGGGTGAGGGTGTGCTGGAGCCTCGCTGGAGGCAGGCTGCGGGCGGCCTTGTCAATGTGCGCTTTCTGCCCTTGCAACCCAAAGATAAGTATGTCAAACTTTTGGCGGCATCCGATTTGTGTCTGGTGCCATTGGATGTGTCGCTCCGGACTCCAGCCGTTCCCGGCAAGCTCCAATCGATTATGGCGTCCGGGAGACCCGTAATAACGATCACTGGTCCGGAGAGCGATGCGCCGAAGCTCGTCCTAGCCAGCGGAGGTGGGGTCAATGTATCGCCGGGCGATGCGGAGGGTCTCGCCGACACAATATTCCGCTTGAGAGCGGACCCTGCCACGCGGACGCGGATGGGAGCGCGCGGACGCGCGTATGCTGAAGAGCATTTTTCTCTGCAGAAATGTGCCGACCTCTACGAGGAGTTGTTCGCTGAACTTAGGGACGAGAAGAAGACTCGTTAACGCCAATGGGTACCAACAAATTCGTGGCGATGCACTCTGGAAACATTGGAAATGGGATCAAGCGGCTCGTACTAGAAACCTTGGCCGAAAGCCCGACTCTGTCAATGTCCTCTTCCTTCCCTACCAGTCCAAGGATGTGCTGTCGGATCCCTTTGTGGGCGCGGACGTTTTTCTGATCTCGCTTAAGCGTGGGCTCGCAGCTACATCGTACCGAGCAAACTTTACAGAATTCTCGCACGGCACTCCAGTTTGACCGTTCACTCCAAGTGCAGGCCTAGCATAACCCTTCCCGTGAGCTGAGCTAATGCCCATCCCTCCGCTTCACGAGCCCTATCCTTCGCCTCTAAAACGTTCCCTGGATATCTCTCTTTCGGGTTTGGGCCTTCTTCTCTCCGCACCTCTCTGGGTATTCATCACCATTCTCATCAAGTTGGAAGATGGTGGGCCCGTCTTCTATGGGCGGGAACGAGTGGGAAAAGGGGGACTGCTATTTAGGAGTTGGAAGTTTCGGTCGATGATACCGGATTCAGACGAACGGTTTGGTCCGCTTCAGGCAAGGGATGGCGATGCGCGGGTCACCCGGGTAGGGCGGATTCTCCGGGCTACTGCGATGGATGAGCTGCCGCAACTATGGAATATCTTTATCGGCGATATGAGCTTTGTCGGTCCGCGAGCGCTGTTGCCTGAAGAGATCGAGGTGCGCGCCAATGGGAAGCTGATTCCGCTGGAGAAGATCCCCGGCTATGAGGCGCGGCACCGAGTAAGGCCTGGCCTTACCGGCGTGGCCCAAATCTATGCCCCAAGGGATATTTCCAGAAGGCACAAGTTTAAGTTCGACCTCCTCTATATCGGGAAGCAAACCTTTTGGCTGGATATCAGGTTGATCCTGCTCTCCTTCTGGATCTCACTGAGGGGGAAATGGGAAAGTCGTCAGCACAAGTTTTAGCTGGGAGACGAGTCATTTGATACACGACGTTGTTGTCATTGGTGCAGGTCCGGCTGGAAGCTATGCCGCCTACTGCCTCGCAGTCCGTGGCTACGATGTCGTCGTCCTGGAGGAGGATCCTCTGGTGGGAAAGCCCACGTACTGCTCTGGGCTGATCGGCCTGGAGGCGTTTGCGAAGCACAATCTGCCGATCAACGCAATCATACGGTCGTTCACTGCGGCCCGTTTCTACTCCCCGTATGGCACCGAAGCGCTGGTGTCTTCCGATCGGCCTGTCGCCTATGTCGTAGATAGAGGGGAGTTTGATCGAAGCCTGGCCAGGCAAGCACAGGAAGCTGGGGCAAGATACCGACTTGCGACCAAGTGCATTGGGATCTCCCATGTTGACGGCGGCATTACGGCAGAGATCCGAGGTCTGGAAGGAGAAGAACGCATCAGGGCTAGGGCCGGGATCGTGGCGACGGGGGTAAAATATAATCTGTTAAACGGGCTGGGGATAGCACGACCCAAACGATTCATGGAGGCTGCCCAGGTAGAAGTGAGGATGAGGGACGTCAAAGAGGTTGAGGTCTATCTGGGCCGCAAGATCTCCCCTGGGTCTTTTGGATGGGCAATTCCCCTCGGTAATGAAACGGTCCGCTTGGGCATTTGCAACGGGGGGAAGGCGATCAGATACCTGCAAGGGCTTTTAGAGAACCCATTGATTAAGCCCCGGCTCCTCGATCAGGCCCCACGGATCAAAAGCAAGCCGATCCCGATTTCTCCCGTGAAGAGGAGTTATCTCGACCACGTTCTCTTAGTGGGAGACGCGGCAGGCCAGGTAAAGCCCACGACGGGTGGCGGGATACATTACAGCATCCTGTGTGCGGAGATTGCTGCTAGGACACTTGATGAGGCGTTCAGGGTCGGCAATTTCGGCGAGCGCCAGATGGCCATGTACGAGTCTCGATGGCGCAAGGAGATTGGAGTAGAACTGCGGACAGGATCCTTCTTCCGACGGCTCGGGGGGTGGCTATCTGATTATCAGATCGACTATCTCATCCGGTCATACAGGAATCCTGCACTACGCGACCTTGTCCAGAGGACAGCAGCTTTCGAACGCCATAGTGGTTTCATCCTCACCCTTTGTTGCAGTCAGTTCTTCTGGGATAGCTTTTGGGCGAGGTTAAAGTCCAAGGTCTTTCGACCTTTGTCCGGAGAATGATGGGTGACTGAGCTGTGCGCACGCCGCAAGGATGCCTAAGTAACCCCAGAAAAGTAGTGCCTGCCTAGAAAGGATCAGAGGATGGCTGGTAAAGGCTGTAATGAGGTAGGCTCCCACACCGATTGAGAGAAACCTCGCTAGAAGGCGCTCCTTCCCCAAGTTGCGTGAAAACCCTCCGACCAGCGCCGCAAAAACAATCCATAGGAAACCTGCGAGGCCAAGCAGCCCGGTCTCGGCGGCTACCTGGATGAAATAGTTGTGGAGATTCTGATGCACGCCGATGACGTAACCTCTGTCACTTGGTCCGTACTGGATGAAATAGTTGTAGAGATTCTCATGCATGGCGATGACGTAACCTCTGTCACTTGGTCCGTAGTAGTGGCCGCGACCTAGCTCCCGGTAGGCAGTCCCAGGACCCATGCCAAAGACTGGGTTCTCTTTGACCATTCGAATTCCCGCCTCCGCGAAACCTTGACGCTGTCTCTGCCATGCCTCCAGCACAACCCCGGCATCCATCGCCTGGGCGACCCTAGTTAGCCCCAGAGAGGCTAGCCTTGGATGAGTTTGAAAGGCCCTGTCGATCAAGCCGTACCCCCCAGCAAGGGAGAACAAAAGGATCCCGCCTCCGAGAGCAGCCAGAACACCTCCGCGGACCCAACGCCCTTTCACCGACCTGGCCAAGGTGGTCCACGCAATCCCAGCCCCAGCGGTCGCCGCGATCATCGCGATTCGGGATCCAGCTAGCGGGATCATCAACACCGTGAGAAGAACCACGAGCCCCGCTACTGCTCGTGCCCACCACCCCTTTTCGGTCAACCACTCTCCCCACGCGACAAAGAGCGTGAGCACCAAGTATGACCCGTATGCATTGACGTCCTCAAGGAGCGATCCGACCTGAGCATACTGACCCCACTGCCATGTTGCCCATACCGAGAGGCCATAGAATCCAGTCAGGCCGGCCCCGACGAGCCAGCCACGGCACACAAGCCGAATCTCTCCTGACGATCTCAATCGGTCGGCCGTCAACCGATAACAGAGGAGAGAGGCCAGAATGAGAAGCCCTGCCCTAAACGGGTAATTAGGAGAAAGCTGACGCCCTGAAGGAATGTGACGCCAGGCTAATATGAGACGATCCCACCACCATGGGTCTGAGAGGTAAAACAGGATCATCGAGGCCAGGACGGCAAGCGCGTAAACGATAACCCTGTTTTCGACCCGTCTCGTACCCCCTGGGTCCGGCCAGATGACGCGCCTGAGGAGTAGACCGAGCGCGAGACTCAGGAACAGGATCTCGACCCCGAGCAGCCCAGCCTTCCTCTGAAGCGCTGGATCGCCGATACCCACCCAGGTCACGAGACCGCTCGTTACCGGAGCCACCGCGAAAAAGACGGCTAGCGCCCAGACGGGTCGCGTGAGGGAGAAAAAGGCAATAGTAGAAGCGCCGGCGATTAGAAAGAGCGGCAGGAGAACGCTGGTTGATGGGGATAAGCCATGCCGTAACGTCGCGGCAGTAGCGCGAAGATACGGGACGAGGAGAATCACCAATAAGACGACAAGCAGAAGTGGCCAGACGCGGCCTCGCCACGAGGACAGCATTCGCGAGAGATTGAGAAGCCTACTTGTCTTGGAAGGCCCGCCCTGCTCCACGAGAGAAACCGGTTCTGGCTCAGCAGTATCCTGCCTCATCTTGACGAGCTTCATTTATCCTTGACTATCCATGTCACGGTCCTTACGTGAGAGCTATTGTAACTGACCTAGTGAGACTGTCAAGACAATGATGCGATCCCCAAAAGGGTGAGCCAATCCACACTACTGGAGGGTCAGCAGAACGAGGATTTCTCCCTGCCCTTCTTCGAGAGGTTCGAGAGCCTTGCCCAATAGTGTGCCTGGTCGATGAATCAATGTCTCGCCCAGCTTCACGGGTGAGGAACGCATGGCGTGTCCAGGCGAAGGACTCGTCACCAGCAGGTCTCCCGCCGCGATCGGTCCGTAGGCGGCATCCACCTTCACCTTGACCCGCCCGCTCTGAGCCACTTTCACTTTGCCCTCTCCCGCCTCGCCGAGCAAGAGGCCCGGCTTGGCGGACACGACCCCTGCTACCCGCGTATCGTAGGATTGGGAGGCCGGCAGGATCTGATTGTACTCCTGGGGATCGACGACCACCACCGTCCCCGGGGGCAGGGGGCGGGGCGCCTTGACCCACTCGGCAACATCCTGGTATTTGGCCGCCAGGTTGCCATCTACCTGGACATCCCCGGCGACGTGGAGCTTGGTCGTCGGACTCGTCGTCCCGATGCCGACGTTGCCGTTGTCTTGTATTCTCATTTTTTCACTGGAATTCACCCTAAGCGTTAGAGGCGAAGTTGATTTAGTGCCGATTTGCCCCGTATTGGCGGTAACTCCAATATCTATTTGATCGTATGTTGGAGCATTAAATGTGGCAATTGTACCTGAGTTTCCGGAACCTATACTTACTTCTAATTTCTGACCAGGCCCTGTCGTCCCGATGCCGACGTTGCCGTTGTCTTGTATTCTCATTTTTTCACTGGAATTCACCCTAAGCGCTAGAGGCGAAGTTGATTTAGTGCCGATTTGCCCCGTATTGGCGGTAACTCCAATATCTATTTGATCGTATGTTGGAGCATTAAATGTGGCAATTGTACCTGAGTTTCCGGAACCTATACTTACTTCTAATTTCTGACCAGGCCCTGTCGTCCCGATGCCGACGTTAGTACCGGTATCCTGGATACTTGTACTCACATTACCGGCCCACACTAGGGTGAAACGTCCTATTATCAGAAGCGCACTTATCAAGATCCCGCGCCATTTCAGTTGTCGAATCAATCGCTTCATCGCATGTCTCCTCTTTTATGCACAATTACGGGTACATGATGTCCGGCTTGCCATCATGCGCGCTCATCTTACTCCAGCGTACGGACCGCTGATCGAATCTCGTTAATGTGACTCGCCTTGATCATGGTCTCCCCTAGCACGATGACAAAAGGTCCCGCTTCTTCAGGCTGATCCCTCAGAGGCCAAGCGACGGCGCGAGCAGGAGCGCGGTGTGTTGTCGAGGGTCAACTGACGTGGCGCCAGCGGCTGTAAATGGCAGCCATGTACGACCGGTTGGTAAAGAATATGGGAACGGACGCGAACCTCGGCGTATATTACTCCAGTGCCAGTGCAAAGCGGATCGCGGCGTCGACGGCTCCGAGTTTCTCTGTAGTCAGCGTCGTCATATGCTCCCGCAGGCTTGCCTTGGCGATGGTGAGGATCGTATCGAGGTTCACAGCACATGGCTGAGAAAGACCATCCGCCGGGCCGAGTGGGACTTCGACAGGGATATGACGGATGCGGGTCGTAACGGGGGCAACCGTGACCAAGCCTCGAATCGCATACGCCTCATCTCTGGAGAGCAGGACGACAGGTCGGCGGCCGGCTGGATGGGGAAGGTCCGCCCACCAGATTTCACCGCGCCTCACGACCAGGGTTCCTGTGTGAGTACGGTAGCGCCGAGTTGATGCGCTAGAGCGATCTCCTCATCCGTTTCCGGTTGCTGTCGGTACCCTTCGACATAACGTGTGACCGCTTTCTGCGCACGCTGCTGACTGAGGAGATGTTCGGCGGCCTGACGGAAGAACCCGCTGCGGGTCTCACCACGGGTTCTGCACTCGCCCTCGACCGCATGCAGGAGTTCTTCTGGCAGGCTGATGGCGATCTTGACGGTTTTGCTCATACGATATCTCTTCTCCGGAATACTAGCGTACTACTAAAGTATGAATTCTCAACATTCCGTTGTCAAGAGGAATAGCTCGATCAGGAACGCCTGGCTGTCCTGTAGCGGCAGGGCTCGGATCTCACGGAGCAAATCGCTGATCTCAGCGCGAAACGATCCACTACCACCCGCTTTGAGATCATTCCTGGGGTGCGCGTCTCAGGACGTAAAGGTCGTATTCATCAGCAATGGACTGATCACGGGCAAAGAGACGTTCACCACGAATCACCTCTGTCGCCACAAACGGATCAGCTTCGTCCAGCACTACCAGATCGATCCGTGGGCATTGTAGAAGCTCTTCCAGTGCCACGGTCAAGCGCACCTTTCTGTTGCAGCGCGTTCAGGCGTTCCTCCTTATCTCTCACTAGTCATTATCTCCCTCCCACCACGCCTAGATCGCCTCTCGCATCACGGTGCGGTAGAACCGTCCTCCTGCGGGAAAGCGATTGCCATTCTTCCTTGGTGTACACCAGCAGGTCCGTCGGCACTGCGAGTCATGCGTGTTAGCTGCCAACGGCGCTTTGCTCAGCCGCGCGTTGGATCGGTTGGCACTGCGCTCGAATGATTTTACGGAACTGCTCGGAGAGAGCTGACCAATCCAGTACATCCACTTTAAAAGGTAGGTCGGATTCGCTGAAGGCGTCGCGAATACGGCCCAACAGCGTGAACTCCAACGGCTGCTCTGTCACAATGACAAGATCAAGATCTGAAAAGCGTCGCGCGGTTCCCAGAATCCTTGAGCCGAATACCCAGACATCGTACTGCGGCACATGCTCATGCAGGATTGTTCTGACAATCTGCAGATGATCCTGGTCAAGATCAAGCATCATTTGTCTTCTTCCCGCATCTTTTCCAGCAGGGCTCGGGCGTCCTGGTAAAACTCGACGGCTTTGCTGTAGACCCTCTGGGCGACAACCCGATTGTAGGTGTGGGAACTCTCATTTCTGGCTTCATAATACCCAAACCATACCGAAGGGTCGGCTAGAAGCCCGATCCTGGCGGCTTCGCGAAATAGGTCCCGTTTCGTTCTGATCTCTGTCTCCGGTACCCCGACTGTGCGGAGCACGCGCTGGAGCAACTTCCACGACAGATCCATTGTGTACTCGAATCGTTGGATGACAGCATCACGCAGTTCTTCGTCATGGAGAGCGCCTTGAGCGCGCTGAATGGCCCGCCCTAGACTGCCCAGCGCATTGTCAAGCGGAGTAAAGTCCAGTGTCATGCCTACTCCAGATCACTATCGTAGCGTCTTCTAACCGTATTATGCCTTCGACAAATGCCCTTCCCCCACCCCATAGATCGCCTCTCGCATCACTGTGTGATAGAACTGTCCCTGCTTGGGAAGTGATCACCATTCCTGCTCCGCGTACACCAGCAGATCTGCCGGCGCCGGCTGTTCAGTGAGGTCCCACTCTTCGGATCGCTCGCGTTAAACCGCTACCTCAATCTTTCGGGAGCTCTCTGCCTGCCCAAGGTCTCTTCTCGTGTGCGTCAACCAGCGACCTGCTCGGCTTGGCATGGCGTTACTGTAACAGGGCTATAGGGAAAGAACAAGGATTAGGGAGAGGGAGCTGACGACTCATGCGCTTCACCGTCAGGGTGGGGTCGGTGAAGACCTGTGAGAAGGTCGCCGTGACGGACTGACTGGCGTTCATCGTCACCACGCAGGTCGTGGCGGTTCCGCGCCCCACCTACGCCCGGCAGAGGTCCAGTCCTAAGCGGGGACTCGGGTGGCAGCCTACGGTGACCTTCCGGAACCTGGTCCGGATTATGGGTCGATGCCGATCTAGAGGCGGCGGGCTTGCCCGCAAAGAGGCATGGGAAACAGTGCCTCACCGATGGTCGGCTCGCGTGGCTCAGGCGACCATGATAGCGATCCGGAACTATGCGAGCACCTCATCCACCTGAACCTCAAACCCCGCTAAGACTGACGACCGCGCTCTTTCTCCAGGGCCAAAGCGCCCAACCAGACGATAACTACCTTGCACCATGGCGAACACCTCGATCATCCCGCCTTCCCGATCCACGATCCAATATTCGGCGACGCTAAATTGCTCATACAGCGCCTTTTTCTCAATGTGATCTCGTCGCCACGTCCCCGGCGAGACGACTTCAACGATCAGATCTGGCGCTCCGTGAATCTGGTCCTGAATAATCGCTTGTCTGGCATGTGAGACATAGACGATATCGGGTTGCACGACCCTCCGTGGTGTCAGGACGACATCCAAAGGCGCAAGTAAGACTTCACCCAATTGATGCATGGACACAAATTGAGCCAGCAGGCGAGCCACGCGGAAAGAGACTCTCTGATGTTGTGCGACCGGTGAAGGCGTCATGACGAGATCTCCTTCCCATAGCTCGGTCGGCTGATTCGTCTCAGTCTTCTCGGCGAGCAGTTCGTTGTACGTCCACACCCGCTTCCTCTCGGCAGCCTTTGTCGCCATTCCGGTCACCTCCTCCGCCACTCACCAACCCCCATCCTGCGAGAGCATGCTTGGGCGAACCCACCAAACGTAGGTGGGGTTACTCATAGCCTACCTTTACCACAGAGAGGTGACGGCCGTCAAGCATGACGCCGCGCACCCCAACGTCAACGACACACGTTCTTCCACACCCGGATACTCTCCCGTTAGGAGCCACAGTAAGACCGCGCTGATTACGGAAATTACCGGGCAAGACGGCTCCTACCTGACTGAACTGCTGCTCGCGAAGGGCTACACGGTCCACGGGTTGATCCGACGGGCCAGCACCTTCCATGCGCAGCGGCTCGGGCATCTGTGTCAGGACCCGTGCTATCGCCGCCCGACTGAGGTCCCGTTCCTGCAGACCGATCCCTCCGAGGCCAAGCGACGCCTCGGAGGGGGGCCCAGGGTCACGTTCCGGGACCTCGTTAGGATTATGATGGACGCCGATATCGAGGCCGCGGGCTTGCCGGCGCCTGGGCAGGGGACGCGGTGCCTTACCGATAGTCGGCTGGCGTGGCTCAGGAAGCAGCACGTCAGTCGGCACATGGAGCCATGCGTGTTAGCCACGGCGAAATCAACCACCGAGATTGACAGGTCAGATATGCTGATATATATTTGAATATCAGTAATATTCCGAAGATCAGTAATAAAAAAAGGGGGTGCATTATGGCTGTGGTCAAGGTGTGGGGGCGTGGGCAACTGACGATACCTGCCTCTCTGCGAAAGGAACTGCTTGTGGACGAGGAGACTGTGCTGAACGTTGTCAAGGTAGGGGATGCGCTTATTCTGACGCCTAAGAAGCTCGTGGGAGATACGCTGGCCAAGAAGGCTCAAAAGGCAATGGAGAAGGCTGGGCTGAGCCTGGAAGATCTCTTGAAAGATCTGGAGAAACAGCGCGAACGGTACAATCGGGAACGCTATGGAGCCTAAGCGGCGGAAGGTGTTCCTCGATACGAGCGCCCTGATTGCGGGGATCGTTTCTCCGACTGGCGCGGCACGCGAGGTGTTACGACTGTGTGAGGCTGGGGTGGTAGAACTCCTCGTATCGAGACAGGTCCTGACTGAGGCAGACCGGAATCTTTCAGCAAAACTGCCCGCTTTGATCCTCGACTACCGCCACCTGATGCACCGGATGTCACCGACGCTGGTGGAGGATCCTACCCACAGGGAGGTGGCACAGGCCCGGCGAGTCATCCATCATAAGGATGCGCCGCTCCTGGCCGCGGCGATTAGCGCAGAGGTGGATTATTTGATCACATGGAACACCAAACATTTTCACACATCACCGGTCATGCGGGCGGTTCATTTTCGAATCGCGACGCCTGGTGAGTTCTTGGAAGAATTTCGAGGGTGGCTCTCCTCCAAGGTGTAGCCTGATTCGATCCGGCTTGCTTCCCGGGAAGGCCAGGGCGGAGATCACTCCAAGGCGCGGACGGCGTTTCGGAGGTCGCTGATGTGGCTCGCCTTGATGGGGGTCTGCTGCGCCACGAGGGTTTCATAACTGGAAGGGGATGGTCCGCCGGTCTCGTTCAGCGCCTGCCGAAGTTCGTCCATGTGGACCTTCTTGGCCGGGGTGGTCCCGACAGTCAGCGTCGGGTCGGTCCAGGAGAAGGCCGACAGGCTGTTGACGGCCCGGAGGGTGTTGATGGCCGAACGGAGCTCGGTGACGTGGACGGCCTTGATGGGAGTGCTTCTCGCCGTCAGGGTGGGGTCGGTGAAGACCTGCGAGAAGGTCGCCGTGACGGACTGACTGGCGGTCATCGTCACCGTGCAGGTCGTGGCGGTCCCACTGCACGCACCCCCCCACGACTTGAAGCTCGCCCCGGAGCCGGGGGCTTCCGTGAGGGTAACTGGGGTGCCACTTGTATAGTTCGCAATGCAGGTGGAGCCTGTCGAACAGCTCATCCCAGAGCCCGTCACTGTCCCATTGGCGGAACCGCGGACCGTCACTGTCAGGGTAACCGTCTGAGAGACGGTGCAGGTAATGGGTGCGATTGTAAGAGACCATGCGGTAATGGTCCCTGTATCGACGGAGGCTGCGTCAATGATCTTCAATGTCCAGGTGCCGTTGCCCGCCTTGTTGGCGAAGCCGGAGAGCGGATTGGCCGGTCTAAAACTGGCGTTGGTTACCGAGCCGGTTTGGGACTGAATCGAATTGGTCGCTTCGTCGTCAAGGACGGTGTTGGTGAAGTTGTCATTACCGTTGCTTCCGGTTCCATTCGGGGGCCGGTTGATCATGGTGATGTTCGTCCCATCAGGGGCGATCAACTGTACCACCAGGTCCCCGATCCATGTATGTGTGATATTGGTGAGATTCAGATTGATGTCACCGATCACGAGTGATCCAGGAACGGTCAACGTGGCGATCGCACCCGTTGGGTTATTGTCCGGGATCGAGACCGGCGATCCCGTATAGGTGTACGTCGTTGCCGTAACCGCTTGTCCAACTCTCAGGGTTATCGTACGGGCAGAGCTGGCCCCTTCAGCCGATGAAATGTTCAGGGTGAAGGTAATTAATGTGCCACACGGGACGCTCTGGGCTACCGTGAACTGATACGCCGTGCCGTTTGCTGCAGCACCCGCACTGAGGTTGCCGTAACTACTCGAGGCCTGAGTAATTGTGACGCCCGTTGTGGTCGTGGATAGCGCCCCGGCGACGCTGGTCAGGCCGATGCAGGTAAAGTTGTTAGAAACTGGGACAGTCAAGACAATAGTTTCTCCAGGATCGATCACCCCATTCCCGTTTCCACCGGCGGTATCGCCGAGCACCGCTGTGCCGTTGACAAGCGGCACGTCAAACGCCTCAATCACGCCCGTTAGGGTCGTGGAACTCGATGCCGGGGCAATGGCGGAAAAGCCCAGGCCGCGCTTCGCGAACCCTCGCCAGAGATCGATCTCGTCGGCCCCCGCAAACCCCGCGCAGTCGGCCTGGATGATGGCGTTGCGCGCCTGCGTAAATGTCGGAGCATTCGGCGTCAGCTTCATCCCGTCGGTCACTGCCTGAAGCATCCGGTTGTTACCCGCTGCGCCACCCAGCCTGGCGATGATGTTGGCTCGCGCCTCCCAGAGCATCAAAGCCCAGATCTCGCCCACGTTGTGGACCTCGTAGGCAGTACCAATGAACGCGGGGGAAAAGGTTCCGTTGTTGATGCTGATCTGGTTCGGATCAATATCGGCGAAAGTCATCGGGTTGAGGCTCATGCTCGTCGTATAGGGAAAACGGCGGACGCCGTAGAAGTAGTTGTCGGTGAAGGAGCCACCCGAATTGAACATCGCATAGGCGCCCGCCGCATACACGCCATTCGGGTTATCGCCTGATTCTGAGAGGAGCGAGAGCCCATAGAAGTCGGACTACCCCTCCCCCATACCTCCACCCTGTTGATTGGTGAGGCCAGAACCGTTTCCGATGAGGCGGTTGGAGAGGCCGTGAGTCAGCTCGTGAATCACGATCTCATGATCGAGATCGCCGTCTCGGTCCGGGGTAGGCCCGGTGAAGATATACATCTGCATCCGCGGAAGCGATCCGTCGGATGGGGTCGAGAAGTTGGCGTTGTTCGTCCCCGAGGAATCCTGGGCCTCGGCCCGTACGTAATCGCCACCCAGCCCGCCACGCCCGAAGTTATCGTTTTGGAAGTTCCGCGCCGACTCGGTGAAGCCGAGCGAGTACAGTTGGTCGTGGTAGCGGTTGGACCAGAAGAAAAGGTCGGTCACAATGCCGTTGCGATAGTCCGTCCCGGTTGGTGGATCGCTCCCGCCAGGGGGTGGGTTGTAGGTGAAGATAAAATTCCGGCAACTGGGACTGGGGCCGGCACAGACGCCTGTGGCGCGGCCGGTCGAGTCAATGCCGTTCGGGGAGACGACATCGAGTCCGGCATCGACGTTGTTGCCGGTGGTCACGTTCGAGCCGTCAGAGATCCATCCGAGGTTGTCGAAGGTCGGGAGCTCGCTTACGAAGGTGAATTGCGAGCGCGAGGCTGCAGGACCCTGGATGCCGCTGCCGGGGGTGGCGTTGGAGGGCGAAAGCGGCCCCGGGCTGTCGCTCGCGTAGACCTCGTATGTCGCAGTCTGAGACTGGTCGTTCGTAATATTCTTGCGCCAGAGGATTTGACCGCTCACGTCATCGACGATGACGTAATAGGCCGCATTGTCCTACCATAGCAAGACCCGCCAAGCCAGGACGGCCTCAGTTACGGATAGAGGAAAGATTACTACATCGGCAGTAATGTCGTCGGCGAAGGGGCCGCGGGTGAATCGATGCTTCAGGCCATCACTGCTTCGTTCGATCAACGGGGGAGCAGCAGCGAGATGCACGCCAATGTCCTGGGCCGCTTTCTGGACGGCGCGCTCAGGGGGCATGGTCGGGACACCTGAGAGGGCCGGGTCAAGCCCTGCCGCCAACTCGCTCGCAATGGTAGCAACCTGCCCATCAGGGGTAACGGCCGCGCGTAATTCGCCCCTGAACACGGGGATGCCGTTCAGGCGTTGCTCGAGAGTCACCCAGCTCAGATTCCCGGCAGGATTGGTATAGTGAGCCGTGGTGATCAAGTTGTCAACGTCACTCGATGACAGGCCGAAGAGCGGTGCCTTGGCGGCTAAGAAGCCGCGAACTGCCAGCTCGGGATCCGTTCCGGGCGAGGCTGGAGTGAGAAAGCGCCCCCGCGTGGTGATAACCTCGGGACCCCCCAGCACGGGGTGCCAGTCGACGGTAAGACCGGGGAGAGAGGTC
Organism: Candidatus Methylomirabilis sp.; assembly: GCF_028716865.1. Classification (NCBI taxonomy): domain Bacteria; phylum Methylomirabilota (SeqCode); class Methylomirabilia (SeqCode); order Methylomirabilales (SeqCode); family Methylomirabilaceae (SeqCode); genus Methylomirabilis (SeqCode); species Methylomirabilis sp. (SeqCode). Next base: position 125,615 of record NZ_JAQUOY010000004.1, read on the forward strand.
GCCAATGCCTGGTGCGCGGTGGCCATTCCCTTCTCGACCTGCGCCTTCCGGTTGGGGGCTGCGGAGGGAATCGTAAGGGCCTGCCGAACCGCGCGACCCTCTTTGCCCAGACGCGCGTCGAAGTTCGGTAGGCCTCCTCCTGTGGCGACCTGTGCCCGGTCCGCCCCTTGCGCCCAAGCGATGGAAGGCGCCAGGAGGATGAGGGCGATGAAGACCAGTAGGCGGTGGAGAGGCTCCATTCTCATCTCACTCCAAGGCGCGGACGGCGTTTCGGAGGTCGCTGATGTGGCTCGCCTTGATGGGGGTCTGCTGCGCCACGAGGGTTTCATAACTGGAAGGGGATGGTCCGCCGGTCTCGTTCAGCGCCTGCCGAAGTTCGTCCATGTGGACCTTCTTGGCCGGGGTGGTCCCGACAGTCAGCGTCGGGTCGGTCCAGGAGAAGGCCGACAGGCTGTTGACGGCCCGGAGGGTGTTGATGGCCGAACGGAGCTCGGTGACGTGGACGGCCTTGATGGGAGTGCTTCTCGCCGTCAGGGTGGGGTCGGTGAAGACCTGCGAGAAGGTCGCCGTGACGGACTGACTGGCGGTCATCGTCACCGTGCAGGTCGTGGCGGTCCCACTGCACGCCCCCCCCCACGACTTGAAGCTCGCCCCGGAGCCGGGGGCTTCCGTGAGGGTGACTGGGGTACCGTTGCTGAAGTTGGCGACGCAGGTGGAGCCTATCGAACAGCTAATTCCGCCTGGATTACTAGTCACCGTCCCACCGGCAGAGCCCCGCACCCTAACCGTGAGGGCAAACGAGGAGGTAGAGGTCACGGTCAGCAACCCGACGCCCGTCCTGCTCTGGCCATCCGGATTGGTAATCGTCACATCCTTCGCGCCCGCGGTCGCACCCACAGTGGAGATGTTGAGCGTGACCTGGGTGGGGCTCACAAAGGTGACGGTGTTGACGGTGACGCCGCTGATCGAGGCGGCGATGTGGTTGAGAAAGCCCGGCCCTCCCGTGTCGGGGCCGGGATCGAAGAACTCCGAGCCGGACAGCGACGTTCCGTCGATCGTCACATTGACAGATGGCTGGCCCGATGCGACCGTGGCCGGGGTCGCCACGGCCGGCGTGGCCGGCGGCGGGGCCTTGAGCTGGATCGCCCTCACGCCCCAAGAGTCGGTTGCATCGGCGTACTCCTGGAACGTCCACATGGTCTGGTTGTCGTTCGGATCGACGACGACCTGCGAGTAGTCGCCCCACCGTTGGACGGAGGTGCTCTGCCTGTTGTAACTCCCACCGCCCGCCTGGGCCAGCGTGGGAGCCTGGATCGTGCCCAGGGCATCAGTTCGCAGGCGCCCGGACGCGGCGATGCCCGCAAAGCTCACGGCACTCGCCACACTCGACGCGATGGCCATATGACCCTGCCCGGACATCGCGACGCTGGGAATCCAATAGCCGAGCGGGTTGGATGCCGCGGAGTCGAAGAGCGTCCCGGATTGAACGAGTGTCGGCGTCGTAGTCAAGTTCCCGATCTCGTACCAGCGGGCGCCATTGCGTCCTCCCCCCCCGGTCCCGACGCCGCTAGAATTGACTTCGATGTTGTGGGCCGTCCACAGCGTCTTGGCCCCCGTGATCGCGTTGGTGTGGATGGAGGCGGCGAACAGGCGATCACTGAGGGCATCAAGAGGGTGAGTGCTTCCTGACGCAACCTGGCCAATAGGCCACGTCGTGGTGGGAACGGTCAGCGTCAGGTTGCCAGAGATCGAGGGAGTTCCGCCGGGATTGGTGATGCGTCTCAGAACGAGTTTACTGTATGTGCAGATGTCGACGCCGATAAAATAGCCCTCCGTCGCCTGCGGGTCGTCGTTGTTGACGCCCTGAGGAGTGTCAACACCGGTGCTGGGGCAGGTGAAGCCGGCGAGCTGGCGAAATGGCGTGACCGTGAGGGTACCGGCCAACAGGTCAGCCTTGTTGATGACGAAGCCCGTCGTGCCCCTGAAGGCGTCTGCGGAGGTAAACATGTTGACGCCTATGTAGAGCGCGAACTTGTCGACCCCGAGGGTATCGTAGTCGGCGAACAGGCCGGTGTCGGCATTCGGCGTTGTGCCGACCAGATCATGCTGGAAGCTGAAGAACGTAAAGCTTGAGGTGCTGGTGATCGTGGAGGAGTTGCTGACGGCGATCAGAATCCGGTTGACGGTGGCTATGTCGATCATCGTGACGAACCAACGGCTCGAGAGGCGGTCGTATCGGACGTGCGGGTCGCTCGTCCTGGCGGTTCTGACCGACGCGAAGAAGGTGTCGGTGTCGGCATTGAGCCCCCCGAGGACGCCGCTCTTGTCGAAGACCTTGATTCGGCCGTTGGCGATGACGAGTACTTGACTGGGACCCACCGCGCCCATGCTGTCCGGAGGGATGAACCCGGATTCAGAGAGTCTTGGTCCCAAGAAACTTGTGCCGACTGTTTGAGGCGTGTATAGAGGGGGCGAGGCGTCACTCCTTCGGGGCTCGCCTGGGGGCGGCCACCGTGAGACCGCCGCCGCCGAGGCATCGTCTTGAATCTTCGCGGGAGCCACGAGCCGCGGCTTGAGTTCCCTTGGTGAGAACATGGCGGTCTCAGCCCTCTTCACGCCGGACGCTTCTCGGGCCATGATCTCGTCGACGGTCTCAGTGATACCCGGCGCGCCTGTCCATGGAATGCCTTGGGTGAGCCTCTCGGGTGACTCCTGTTGAGCCGGCGCGACGGCGGCGACCGCTCGCGCCCCAACCGACAGAGACGAGTCGCCGGCCAGGATGATGATCGGCAGCACGGCGAGAAGCAGCACCCACCGGACATAGCTTCGGGGACGGGGTCTATGAGAGATCATCTCGCTCCTGTCTTATCGCATGCCGGTGTCGATATCGATATCCAACCGCACCGTGTGATCGCTCGCGATCACGATCGTCTTCGGCAAGTCTCGGCTACGACCCATACGGATGCCCATCCGCGCAAGCGCCACCACGTAGGTCCCCGGTGCGAGCGCGATCCGGTACGTCCCGTCGGCCTGGACGTTCACGTCGGCCACCCAGGTTGCGCCGTCCGACGTGAAGATCTTGACGGGGTAGGCGGCATACACGTCGGGCGGGACGGGTCTCGTCGGTTCGTCCACCCGTTGCGCCGGACGCAGGGGGCCGATGGTCACCTTGCCTTCGAGGTATCCCACGGGCGTGGGGGGCATCGCGCTTTCCCCAGACGTCGACGTCGCCGCGGGCTGGGGCGTGGCCACAGCACACCCTACAAGAAAAAGCCCGCACAGCCACCTCGGATCAAGTACGCGTGGTAGGTTCATGGAAAGTGCCGGGAGCGCCGCACTCGCGACAGCATAGGACGAAGCTGCGCTGATGCTGCATATGGCGTATCGAATCCTCTAAAGCTAGCTCTATGACCATCCTGGTCCTAGAGTACAGTAGAATCCCCACGAAGAGCAAGCTCGCATCCAGGTTGATCGCTGCGATTACCCGCTCGTAGCATAAAGAAGAGCGGATATGATCCTGTCCTGCAAACCTCCATTCATCCTTCGACATGCTCAGGGCGAATGGTATGGTTCTCCTCGCCCTTGGCGCAAGAATATAGTAGAATTCATCCGAAGGATACGTTTATAGCTCATCCGGAAAAACGAATCTATCTCTTCGGCTCATGGGCTAGGGGTGAGGCGGATGAACTTTCGGATATCGATCGAAGAGAGACCCAACGAGGAGCACCCACATGAAGACCGCGCTCATCACGGGGATCACTGGGCAAGACGGCTCCTACCTGACTGAACTGCTGCTCGCGAAGGGCTACACAGTCCACGGGCTGATCCGACGGGCTAGTACGTTCCATACGGAGCGGTACCTCGCCAAGACATGACCCGCCAAGCGAGGACGGTCTTACTCAGGCCGAGCGGAAGGATTATCGGGCTAACTGTGACCTATAATGTTATGATGAGATTCGGGTATATGGCAATTTCTCCTCGTGATATCTAACATATTTGTGGTACAGACTGTTCGGACTAGTTAAAAAACACCAGGAGGTGTTATATGGCACAAACCCTTGAAGCCAAAGTTACCAAAAAAACAAAAAAAAGCATCCAGATCGAGATTTCCCGAGCGAACTTTGAAGCCTTTTGCGATGCCATTGGTTTCTATCGGAAGGAGTTTCTGGAAGCATTAGACGCGTCTGAACGGGACCATCGTGCAGGAAGGGTGACTCAAAGGCGGTCTCTACGCGACTTGATTGAATAGCAGTTTCCGATGATCGAACTCTCAACCACCGCCACATTCGATCGGCTTTTTAAGAAACTGTCGTCGGTTATTCAGCGGAAAGCGGTCACAAAAACAGACCTGTTCAAAAGCAACCCCTTCCACCCGTCGCTCCACACCGAGAAATTGCATCCCAAGCACCATGAAGTCTGGTGTTGTTACATCATGCGTTGTGGTAATCAGGACCAACGCATTTTTGGGGATGGTCAGGATCATCAACGTGGGTCAGTTCTAAAGAACACGGGCTCAGGAGTCCACCGCAGGCAGTTCTATCGGACGCCTCATTGAGGAGAACCTGCATGAAGACCGCGCTCATCACGGGGATCACCGGGCAAGACGGCTCCTATCTGACTGAGCTGCTGCTCGCGAAGGGCTACACAGTCCACGGGCTGATCCGACGGGCCAGCACCTTCCAGACGCAGCGGATCGAGCATCTCTACCAGGATCCGCACGACCCGCAGACCCGTCTCGTCCTGCACTACGGCGATCTCTCCGATTCGAGTCAGCTCACAAATCTCTTCTATGAGGTCCGGCCGGATGAGGTGTACCACCTGGGGGCGCAGAGTCATGTGCGGGTGAGCTTCGACATGCCGGACTACACAGGAGACATCACCGGGCTGGGCACCGTCCGCTTGCTGGAGGCGATCCGCAGGAGTGGGGTCCGCTGCCGACTCTATCAGGCGTCAAGCAGCGAGATGTTTGGCGATGCTCCGGCGCCTCAGAACGAGCAGAGTTCCTTCCAGCCGCGCAGCCCCTACGCCGCCGCCAAGCTCTACGCCTACTGGATGGTGCGTAATTACCGCGAAGGGTACGGGCTCTTTGCCTGTAACGGTATTATGTTCAACCATGAGTCGCCCCGGCGAGGGGAGACCTTTGTCTCGCGAAAGATTACGCGGGCCGTGTCCGCTATCCTTGCGGGGCGCCAACAGAAGCTGTTCCTCGGAAACCTCGACGCCCGGCGCGACTGGGGCTACGCGCCGGAATACGTCGAGGGAATGTGGTTGATGCTCCAACAGAAGGCACCGTGCGATCTGGTGTTCGGGACTGGAGAGACGCATTCGGTCCTGGAATTTGTGGAGGAGGCTTTTGGCTACGTGAACCTCGACTGGCGGGAATACGTGGCGGAGGACCCGCGTTACCTGCGCCCGACCGAGGTCCCGCTCCTGCGGGCTGATCCCTCGGAGGCCAAGCGACGGCTTGGGTGGGAGCCCGGGGTTAGGTTCCGGGACTTGGTCAGGATCATGATGGACGCCGACATCGAGGCCGCGGGCCTACCCGCCCCAGAGAAGGGCAAGCGGTGCCCGACCGACGGTCGACTGGCGTGGCTTCAGCGGCCGTAATGGACTTCTGCTAAACGGGACGACGATAAACGGAGTCCGGTAGGAGAGAAGGTGCGTTTGGGAAAGACCAGGTTGTGGTAACATAGCATTCAGATGGAGTCAGCGCTCCCCTCGCTGCTGACAATATCGTGCATATGTGGGCAAACGCCGGTTCCGACGGAGTCCCTCAATGCGGAGGTTAAAAAACGAGCATGACGACGATTCACGTCCACCGTGTCGGCGACAAGGCCTTACTCCCCCAGCATGAATTTGAACGGCTCGTGGAACTCGCACAACAGCATGAGGAGATTGCGTTACAGATATGCGAAGACGATGTTCCAACGCTGGGTGTCATGCGTCTCGTGGAACAGGGAGGCGCGTTCGACTTCTGGATGGAGGCCGGTGAAGATATCTACACCGCCAAAGACGGTGAACCGGTGTGATCCCTCCGCTCCTTGCTCGTGGCGACGTAGTCCTGACGCCGTTTCCATTTACCGATCTTACTGGCACTGCGCTCCGTCCCGCTGTGATCGTGTCTCAGGGTCAACTCGGCCAAGACATTGTGCTGGCAGCGATTTCCAGTGTTGTGCGTGGTTCGATTTCTCCCACTGACTGTCACCTCGCAAGTACCCACCCGGAATTTACTCTAACAGGTCTCCGCGTCACGTCCATAATCCGGATGCACAAATTGGCTGCGGTGGAACGTTCGGTCATTGTCCGCCGGCTAGGACATCTCGGGCCACAGTTGCAGGCAGAAGTGGACCGACTGTTGCGCGTGGTGTTGGGGTTGTGATTGCGCTGAAGCGAACCTCCCTAATGCTTATTATGCTGGACGCCGACATCGAGGCCGCGGGCCTGCCCGCGCCAGAGCAGGGGAAACAATGCATGTTGTGCTGTCTCGCTCAGCGAGCGTTTCCGTCGGACTGCTGCGAAGGGGATGTCAACGCACTGAACCTCTTGTATTCGGCCACGACCTCCTCGGTCGGGCCGAGGGCGACGACTTGTCCGTGATGCAGGCAGAGGGTTCTGTGGCAGGTATCCCGGATCAGTTTGAGATCGTGGGAGACCAGGAGGATCGTCACCCTCTTCGCCTTGAAGGTCTCCATGCGTTCCTCACACTTTTTCTGGAAGACGGCATCCCCCACGGAGAAAAGCTCATCGATCAGGAGCAGGTCCGGCTCGACATCGGTGGCGATCGCGAACCCGAGGCGAGCGGACATCCCAACCGAATAGTTCATCAAAGGAACATCAATGAACTCCTCAAGCTCTGCGAACCCAACGATGCGGTCAAATCGCTTTTCGAGCTCTTTCTGTGAAAATCCCAGCAGGGACCCATAAAGAAAGATATTCTCCCGCCCGGTCAGAAACGGGTCAAACCCCGCCCCAAGCTCAATGAGGGGGGCGATTCGCCCTCGCGCGATGACGCTGCCAATAGAGGGAGGGATGATGCCGGCGATCACCTTTAGGAGCGTACTCTTCCCTGCTCCGTTGGCCCCAATAATACCGAACGTCTCCCCTGGGTAGAGTGTAAAGGAGACTTCTCGCAAGGGCCAAAACTCATCCCGTTCAACCGCCCGCCCCTTCAACATCCGAATGACATGCTCTCGTATTGATCCGGTTCGCTCCCGGTGCAGCAGCAGACGGATGGACAGATCTTCGACCTGAAGAACCGGCAAACCTTCAGTTCGAGGCAGTGCAGTTACAGTCTCTGGGACCTCGACTGTTCCAGCAGCCTGAATAAATTGGGACGTACGACTTGCTTGCTGTCCCTCAGACATAATGGATGAACCGCGATTCGAATCGATGAAAGACGATCCATCCGACGGCAAGAGTCGCCAGGGAGAGTCCCAGCCCTGAAACGAGCACTACCGCTCCTGGCGCTGCACCCTGATAGATGGGGGCCCGGAGAGATTCCAGAAGGGCATACATAGGATTGACGTATAGGAGGAACTTGAACTCACTTGGAATGATTTCGGCAGGATAAAAGATCGGGGTAGCGTAGAACCAGGCTAACAGACCCGCTTCATAGAAGTACTTCACGTCCCGGAAGAAGACATTGAAGGTTCCCAACAGTAAGGCAATACCTAAGGCGAAGCAGGTCAGGCTCAAGAGCGCGATCGGCAGCCAGAAGAGGCTCAGACTGAAACCCGCTCTGATAACGATCATTAAAAGAAAGAGCGGGATCAACGTAAAGATAAAGTTGACCACCTGCGACACAACCGACGCAACCGGAAAGATCGCCTTAGGGACAAAGACCTTTCGGATGATGGGGCCGTTGAGGACCACACTGTCCAGGCCCCGTGAGGTTCCCAGCGAGAAGAGGTTCCATCCCAGCAGGGCGGTGAAGACGTAAAGCGAATAGTACGGGCGATCGCCGAAAATCCTGGAGAAGACCATCGTGAAGATGGCCATGGCCAAGAGGGGATTCAAAACGGTCCAGGCGAATCCAAGGGCTGACCGCTTATAGCGAAGCTTGATCTCTCGAATGACGAGTTGGCGTAACAACTCCCTATATCGAAAGAGCGTACGCAACGGACCGGTAGAGCAGTGTTCAGCGAAGTAGATCCCTGACCTCATGGGACCGCTTCCAGGACTCATCCTCGCGTCACCTCGGACACGCCGAGGTTAGGCACAGGTTCCTCACCCGCTTGGCGCGCAACCAGAGCCCGTGTTACTCAGGGTGCCGGAGCCGATGATCTTGCGCTCGCCTTTAAAGCTGAAAGCGGAAAGCTGTTTTTCTACAGCCGCCCCTGGACAGTGTGGGCATTCTATGACAACATCGTGGCTTAGAACGAGTTTTTCGAATACCTGATCACAGCTCGTACAGCGATACTCGTAAATAGGCATGCGTCACTCCACCCTGCGGGGTTATTCTCCGCCGCGCTGGACGTAGCTTTTGACGAACTCCTCGGCGTTCTCCTCAAGGACCTCATCGATCTCATCCATGAGTTTGTCAAGGTCCTCCTTGAGCTTCTTCCCTTTTTTTACGGTCTCGGGATTCGGCTCGGCCGCTTCGGGTGGGGTATCGCCGGCCTCGCGTTTTTGCTTTCGTTCCTGCTCCGCCATGTCTCACTCCTCCTTCCGCCTCACCGAGCCGCCTGCCACACGAGGTGTTGCACCTCCGGTATCAGGAGCTTCGTCA